>JACQMA010000091.1 GCA_016203825.1 Deltaproteobacteria bacterium
CTTTTCATGCAGGGCCTCGGTGACACGGATGAGGTCCGAAACACTCCCTTCCATACAGTGTTCGTTGAGATCAGCGATGTTTTGCGTCTTCACCAATTCGTTCCAGCGTTTCGATTCGACATAGGTGGCGAAGAGTTTGGGATGAGGGGGGATCGTGTCGGCGAGTTCTCCGTGCTCGTCGGGAAAATCGAGGACGAGGCCATGCTCATACGGATGAAGGGCGAAACGATCAATGAGTCCCGCTGAGCTCGCGACCGGACCGTGGGCGACGTCGAGAAATTTTCCAAGCCGAAAAAGCACGACTTCGGCGCGCCGTCCTTGGGAAAGGAGTTTGGCCTTGTCGTGCGCGCCGCGCTCTGTAAATCGGTCAATCGCTTCATCGACCGTCGTCCATTCCATCTCGAGGCGAGCGTGTTCTTGAACGAACTCGCGCATGCGACGGTCGAGCTGAGTTAAGAACGCCTGATCGACCTTGGCGCCATCAATGTCGAAGAAATAACCATTGCCGATGGACTGACCAACGGCACTCTTTGCATGGGGTGCGATGTCCAAAAGGGCCGCACACAGAATCGCCGACGCTGATCGGCGGTAGATATCCATGCCCTCGCGTCGTGTGATGTCGATACTCGTGACATCGGCCGGGGCTTTGAGCGGGTAGCTGAGCGATACGATGCGTTTGTTGACGATGGCGCCCAGCGCTGGAAACGGACCGGGATGGTGATGGTTGGCGAAGAGTTCCTCAATGCGTGTCCCCGCACGGACACGAAGCTCCTTGCCATTCAACGTGACCTTCAGTTCAGTCGACATGCGGGCGTTTGGTTCGTTTCGGAGTTGGTGGATTGATCACCGTGGTGTGCTGGAGCTCCTGGTCGATCTGCGCGATGCGCTGCTGGAGTTCACTCACACGCCCGAAGAGTCCGAGGAGCGCGGGTGTCGGATCCATGGGCCGCCCGTTTGCCGTCGCCAGTTGATCGTAGGCGGCTTTTCCCAAATCGTGAAGAGTTCGATAAAGATCGAGTTGGCATTTCCGACGGTCATAATGAAGTCGCGTTGCGGCAACGGTTTTCCCCGTCATGACCTGGGCACTGTGAAAACTTGTTTTGAGGAATTCAAATCCTTCCTCGGCGAGCTGCTGGGCCTTCTTTTGAATGTTTTTATACGGTGCTGTATTCATGTGCTCCTCCTTCCAATGTTTAGACCTGCACGACTTCTTTCACCTCTGGAATCATTTCGCGCAGGCGATGCTCCACTCCCATGCGAAGGGTGAGGACCGAGCTTGGGCAAGAACTACACGCCCCCTGCAGGTGAAGCGTGACAATGCCATCTTTGTAACTGTGGAATGTAATATCGCCACCATCCATCGCGACCGCCGGCCGGATCTCGCGGTCGAGAATATCGCGCACGCGTTGTTCCACATCGCGATCACTGCCTTCAGACGCGACACTTGCCTTGGTCGTCGCGGTGACCCCTAATCCTTCGACGAGTGCGGAACGAATCGTCGTGGTGAGTGGGTTTGCCAGTTCATTCCAGTTCGCGGTGGGAGTTTTCGTGACCGAAATAAAATTGAGTCCTACAAAGACCGCGGCAACGCTGGGGACGTCAAAGAGTTTTAAGGCGAGCGGTGACCCCGCGGCTTCTTCGCGACTTGAAAAATCTGCAGTACCTTCTTCAAGGAGCAAGGTGTTCACCACAAACTTCAGGGTGTTGGGATTTGGTGTTGGCTGGACACTGATGTGAATGGCGCTTTCCATTTGATTCCTCCTTAATGATCTTCCTCTGTACTTACTGTTGCCTGCTGCCGATCACGGCGCTGCAGGGCGTCTTCGAGTGTTCGCCAAATAAGCATAGCACACTTGACGCGGACGGGATACTGCTTCACCCCCTCAAAAATGGCAGGTCGCCCGATGTGGGCACGTTGCTCGGGGCTCACGTCGTCACGCGTGACGAGATGATGGAAATCTTTGGCAAGCCTCAGGGCTTCGTCTACTGTTTTTCCCTTCACGATGCTGGTGAGGAGTGACGCGCTCGACTTGGAGATCGCACAGCCCGATCCCTGAAAGCCAATGTCTTTGATCATTCCGTCATCGGTGATCGCAACAAATAATTCATAGTCGTCGCCGCAAAGGGGATTCAAACCGTGGGAATGGGCATTGGCCTTGGGGAC
>JACQMA010000089.1 GCA_016203825.1 Deltaproteobacteria bacterium
ACCGTTGACGAGGGGGCCGACGTCAAACCCGGCGACCCGGCGAGTTATCTTCGCTATGCGATCTCAACCGCCAGCCGCGAAATCCACGATCACGCCGCCGCCGATGGAAGCCTCAAGGGCATGGGGACCACATCGGTGTGCGCCCTGTTTCACAAGAATCTGGCCTACGTGGCCAACGTGGGAGACTCGCGCGTCTACCGGATCCGCGGCGGTGAGATCCTGCAACTCACCAAGGATCATTCGCTTGTGGGTGAGCAGATGCGCGCCGGATTTCTTTCCCAGGAAGATGCGCGCGGCCATCGATTTAAGAATATCATCACGCGTTCGGTCGGTTTTCAAAAAGTGGTCGAGGCCGATATCGATATCCGAGCCATCCGCGCGGGCGATGTTTATCTCCTGTGTTCCGATGGACTCTCCAATATGGTCCTCGATCAGGAAATGCGTGATATCGTGACCAATACGCCTCCGAAAGAGGCCTGCCAACGCCTCATTGATATCGCGAATGAACGCGGTGGCGATGACAATGTAACGGTTCTCCTCGCTTGCGTCGAAGTCGACAAGGGAGACAAACGAAAACCCGCCGGTCCCGATGAGCCTACGCTCGAGGCCGATTGAACCTCGATTGACACCCCCCACCTCGCATGCAACAAGACTCGCATGAGTCGCTTTGACGTCATCATCGTCCCGCAGGGAAGTTCCACGGTGCGCCGCTTTCAGTGTTCGCGGCGCGCCCTTCGCATCGGATCGGTGATCACCATCTTCTCGCTGCTTGCGGGGGCTGTGACCATCGGGACGCTGGCATTCCTCTACCGCCATGAACACCAGGTCTCGACCGCAACGGCCCTTGAAGTGACGGCCTTTGAACGCGAGCGCGTTGCCCTCCTGGCTGAATTGGAAGAATTGCGTGAAGCCGTCGATCAGTATGAAAGCGTTCCCACGCTCCTTCCGCTGCGAGGTCGGATCACATCGACCTTCGGTGTCCTTAGAAATAACCATTCCCGCGGGGGTCGTCACGAAGGCATCGACATTGCGAGTCCGCGAGGGACATCAATTGTGGCCGCAGGCAATGGCATTGTCCGTTTCACGGGATCGCAAGAAGGGTATGGTTCTGTTATTACCATTGATCACGAGCATGGGATGACGAGTCTCTATGGCCACTGCTCGCGCATTGTGGTGGAAGAGGGTCAAGAAGTTGTGCGGGGACAGGTCATTGGAACGGTGGGGATGACGGGATCGACGACCGGTCCGCACCTTCACTATGAAGTCCATCTCGATGGACGACCGGTTGATCCTGCCCTCTATATTGTTGAACAAAGTTAGGGCGATGACCTTGCTTTCCTTTCTCCTCAAAAAAATCGTTGGGACGAAGAACGAGCGTGAACTCAAACGACTCGCACCTTTGGTTGCGCGTATCAACGAACTCGAATCGTCGCTGAAGTCCTTGAGCGACGACGATCTCCGTCACAAAACCACACTTTTTCGTGAGCGCGTGGCCCAAGGGGAGTCCATCGAGGACCTCTTGCCCGAGGCCTTTGCCACGGTGCGAGAAGCGTCGATTCGCGCGTTGGGGATGCGTCACTTTGATGCGCAGCTCATCGGCGGCATGGTCCTCCATCGGGGCCTCATTGCCGAGATGAAGACCGGCGAAGGCAAAACGCTCGTTGCGACGTTGCCCGTCTACTTGAACGCGCTGCTCGGCAAGGGCGTGCATGTCATTACCGTGAACGACTACTTGGCCCGCCGCGATGCCGAGTGGATGGGAAAACTCTACCGCTTCTTGGGTCTTACCGTGGGCGTCATTGTCCATGGACTGGATGATGCCGAACGAAAGGCGTCCTATGGTGCCGATGTGACGTACGGCACCAACAACGAATTCGGTTTCGATTATCTCCGCGACAACATGAAGTTTGATCCGGCCTCGTTCGTCCAGCGTCCGCTGCACTACGCGATCGTCGATGAAGTTGATTCGATCCTGATCGACGAGGCGCGAACGCCGCTCATTATTTCGGGACCGGCGGAGGAATCGACCGAGCTGTACCACATTCTTGACGGCATCATTCCGTACCTCAAAAAAGAAAAACACTACACGATCGATGAAAAGGCGCGGGCCGTGATGCTCAGCGAAGAGGGGGCCCTCGAGGTCGAGGGCCGGCTCAACATCAAAAATCTCTACGATCCC
>JACQMA010000090.1 GCA_016203825.1 Deltaproteobacteria bacterium
CGGTAGAGCTCGATCGAATTCCACAACACTTTATACAGCGCGATGTAGATCGGAAACTGCAAGAGCATTGGAAGACATCCGCCCATGGGATTCACTTTGTGGCGGCGAAACAGAAGCATCATTTCCTGATTCAGCCGGTTGCGGTCGGCCTTGAATTTTTCCTGCAGCTTTTTGATTTCTGGCTGGAGCTTTTGCATTGCCTTCATCGATTTCATCGACTTCTTGTTGATCGGATGCAGCAAGAGCTTGATGAAGAGGGTGAGCAAAATAATCGCGACGCCGTAATTGTGAATGAGGCCGTAGAAAAACTTGAGCAGGTACAGGATCGGAAACGCCACCATGCTAAACCACCCGTAATCGAGCGCCTCTTCGAGGCGAAGCCCCATCTCGCGAAGTCCGTCGATTTCTTTCGGCCCCGCATAGACCGTGAAGGCATGCGTCACACGTTCGCCCGGAGGAATGACGGCACGGGAAAGCGTCACGCCGCCAGCAACGCCACGCGCGCCGGGCTCTTGATCAGTCGCGTTGGCACTCCCAATCCAGGCTGCAAGCCCGCTCTCCTGAACGCGAGGGATAATGGCGGCAATGAAGTAGCGGTCCTCGACGCCCGCCCAATAGAGCGCGCCGGTGTGTTCAACGGAAGCGGGAAGGCCCGCAACATCTCGCTCCCGCTCGACCTTACCATCAACATAATAAATCGGCTGTTTGTTGGTGGCCGGCGGTTGTTTCAAAAAACTCATGATCCCGCCGTGCTTCCCGGGAAGGGTGAGCCCGCTCCAGCTGAGTCGTGGTTTTTCCTCGAGCGTTCGATTCGTGAGATTCCGAATATCGACCGTGACGTCGACGGCGTATCGGTCGCGCTGAAAAGTGAGCGTCTTCACGATTTCGACTTCGGACGACCGCCAAACAAATTTGAGTTCGCCATCGCGCTCGGACACCAATTGGTACCGCGGGCTCTCGGGAAGAGAAAAGTTGGCACCTTGAAAGGTAAGGGCGAGTGGTGGTGGAAGGCCCTTCGTCGTCTTGGCAAGATCAACGCGAGCGTCGGACGAGTCTTCCTGATATTCACGAAGACCCCAGGACGTGAGGGTTGCACCATCGCTTGAAACGGCCGCCTCATACAGCGGTGTGCTCACGGTTGTGGTCACGATCGGCAACGAGCCTTGTGCATCGTTGGTGATGGGAATGGCTACAGGGGTGATGGGCGGTGGAGTCGTGGTCGCCGCTTGCTCGTCGGACTTGTCTGGCTTGTCGGAGATGTCCGACGGCGTTGGTTTTGAAAGCACAAACCACCCGATGAGGACCACGGTGGAGAGCGCGACGGCAACGAGGCTGCGTTGATCTTGGGTCATGGTTTCAATTCCGTCGGGACGGGATCAAGTCCGCTCCGGCCAAGGGGATGGCACGATCCCAGGCGCGCGGCAATCAGCACCATGGCTCGATGCCATGGATGGGTGCGAAGCGCTTCAAGGGCATACTCCGAACAGCTCGGCCAGAAACGACATCGGCCGCCGAGCCATCGGCCAAAAAAAATCTGATACCCACGAACCAGTGTGAGAAGAAGGGTGGTCATGACGTCAGTTTTTCCTTGAGCCGCTTCGCGGCCTGTTCGAGCGCTCCCCGCAATTCGTCATTGTTGAGTCGTGCTGCCTCTGGCCGAGCGATCACCACACAATCTCCCTTCGGATACCGAGCGCATTCTAAACGATAGTGTTCACGAACAACTCTCTTGATGCGATTGCGGATGACGGCGTTTCCCACCGAGCTCCCCACCACAATCCCCAACCGCGCGCCCGCCCCAGGACGACACGCCAGCTTAAGGCCGCGTCCACCAACGGCCACGCCGCTTTTTCGCACGGCAGCAAACTCCTCCGAACGAAGAATCCGTGCTGCTCGGGGAAAACAAGGCATGATCACACTTGGGTCAGGCGCTTGCGCCCTTTGCGGCGGCGGCCGGCTAAGACTTTTCGCCCGCCGCGCGTGAGAAGCCGTTTTCGAAAGCCGTGAGACCGCTTTCGTCGTCGCTTGCTTGGCTGGTATGTTCGCTTGCTGCTCATGGGCCCGCTCCAATCACACGATCACTTTTTTCTTGCAAACTTTTTTTTTGCGGAGAATAGCCAGTCGGCCTGTGCGAGTTTTTGCTTCCCACGTTTTCTTTCACAACAAGGTGTTTTTGGTGACACGAGATCTACTCACAATGATATCCACAGGTGTGGATAAGGGTGTGGTTACTTTTTTATGAACGCCCTCCTCTCGCAACTCAAAGAGTCTTTGGGTAACAAAATCAGTCGGTTGAACTATACCACCTGGTTTGGTCCCATTGAGACCGCCAAGGTCGAGGCTGGCGTTTTTACCCTGGTTGTCCCCAATCGCTTTGTCGCGGATTGGATTGACGACTACTATGCTGACCTTATTGAACAAGAGCTCGCCACGATCAGCGCAGATCCCCTGAAGCTCGCCTACGAAGTCCGTGATGAGGGCGTTGCTGCTGGAGTTGCGGGCGTGGCCGCACCCGTCATTGTGCAGCGGTCGCGAACGCTTAGTCTTCTCAATCCAAAATACACCTTTGACCGTTTCGTCGTCGGGAGCTCCAATCAGTTTGCGCATGCAGCCAGTCGCGCGGCCGCAGACCTCCCCGGCGGTCACTACAATCCGCTCTTTCTTTATGGCGGTGTGGGATTGGGAAAAACTCATCTCCTTCATGCCATCGGCCTCCAAATTCAAGCCCAGCGCCCACAACTTACCGTGGTCTACGTTTCGGGGGAGCGCTTCATGAACGAGCTCATCAACGCCATTCGATATGAAAAGACGCCCGACTTCCGAAAAAAATATCGGGACGCCTGCGATGTCCTCTTGATCGACGACATCCAATTTATTGCAGGGAAGGAGCGGACGCAGGAAGAATTCTTCCACACGTTTAATACGCTCCATGAAGCGCAAAAACAGCTCGTCATGACGAGCGATAAACCCCCGAAGGATATTCATGGTCTCGAAGAGCGCCTCCGTTCGCGCTTTGAGTGGGGGCTCATTGCCGACATCCAGCCGCCGGACTTTGAAACGCGCGTCGCCATCTTGCGTAAGAAGGCTGATGCCGACCGGCTTTCGTGTCCCGATGAAGTCGCGATGTTCCTTGCCAGTGCGATGAAATCAAACGTCCGCGAGCTTGAAGGATCGCTCATTCGCATCAATGCCTTCGCCTCACTCACGAAGGCCGCCATTACCGTTGACTTCGCCCGCGAGATCTTGGCGAACTTGGTCACGGAAGAAGAGCGGCGCCTCTCCATTGAATCCATTCAAAAAACCGTTGCCTCGTTCTACAACGTCAACATGAGCGATCTCAAGTCGCCGCGCCGCATGAAGACCTTTGCCCATCCACGACAAATTGCCATGTACCTCTGCAAAAAGCATGCGGGCTCCTCGTTTCCGGAGATTGGGAACAAGTTTGGGGGGAAGGACCACACCACGGTCATGCACGCCTGCAAAAAGATCGCGCGACTTCTCCAGACGGACGCCCAACTTCAAAGTGACATTTCCATTCTTGAACGGAACCTTCTCAATTAATACACCGCGCCTCGGGATATCCCTGTGAAGATCGTGGGGATTGCTTATTGACTTTCTTCGAGCCCCTCGACTACAGGTCACGAAGGTGCATGACTTCTATGAGCTCCCTTTTTCGTCCCCATCTTGTGCTTCGCGATTCTTCTTCGGCCGCCAGTGGTTACGCACTTACCCCCGTATCCACAACACCTACTGCTACTACTATTTTTAGAATGAAAGAGAAGAAATAG
>JACQMA010000092.1 GCA_016203825.1 Deltaproteobacteria bacterium
ACCTGGGACCATCCGGTTATGAGCCGGCGGCTCTAACCAACTGAGCTACGCGCCCAGAAGGCTGCAAAAGCCAAGCAATTGCCGCCTTTGGTTTCTTCAATTTTTTTAAATGTTGCTCGATCTTGACTGCTGATGTTTTTGACGAACATACAACCGTTCTCTCAATGACCCACGGACGGTAATGTTTTGTAGATGGGACATGTCCGCGGTTATGTCGCTCAAGACGTTGTTCCATATTAGAGGTATGGCCTATGTAGTAACGTTGTTTCGATGCACTCCACAACATATAAACGTGATAATTCATAAAAAGCACCTTCTGTTTTTATCTTTGGTGGTCGGCGGCTCTAATCCCGACGTCCGCATCCCGACAAAGTCGGGATTTGCGGCGTCGAGGACCCTCGGCGCGGGAAGCAATTTTTGATGTGACAAAAATTGCGCCGCGCCGGGGCCAACTGAGCTACGCGCCCGAATTGCAATCACGTGTATCACTGCCAAGTCCTTGAGATCAACGGATTTAACCATGTTGACAAGGGTGGGGTGAGGGCTTAGAAGCGGCGCCACTTCAAAAGGAGGGTCATGGCCACGGACATTCGCGCGCAGTTAGCCCTCCTCAAAGACCTCCAGGCCGTCGATGTTGTCCTCCACGAAATCCAACTTGAGCTTGATTCCCTCCCGCAGAGTATCGCGCATATCGAAGCCGCACATCGTACCGCCAAAGAGGCCCTTGCGGCCCATCACCATGAAACCATCGAACTCGAAAAAGCAAAGCGTCTCGAGGAGTTAGAGGTTCAAACGTCCACGGAAAAGATGGCGGAACGGGAAAACAAACTCTATGCGATTAAGACGACCAAAGAGTACCAGGCGGCCCTCAAAG
Organism: Deltaproteobacteria bacterium; assembly: GCA_016203825.1. Lineage (GTDB taxonomy): Bacteria > UBA10199 > UBA10199 > 2-02-FULL-44-16 > 2-02-FULL-44-16 > JACQMA01. The sequence continues at coordinate 875 of JACQMA010000092.1, forward strand.
AAGTCGCCGATGGGAAGAAGGCCAACCGAGAACGTGAGGACCGTATCCTCCAAATGATGGAACGGCTCGAAGAACTTCAGAAAAAAACCACGCAACTTCAAACGGAAGCTGCCGATAAGGAATCTGAATACAATGTACGGCTGGCGGAGCTTCAGAACAGAGAAGCGGAACTGGTCAAAAAACGGGACGAGACAGCAACGCGTCGACCACAACTGATTTCGCAGGTTGATGTGAAAATTATGCGTCGCTATGACTTTGTCAGAAATGGCCATCCCGATGCGTTGGCCGAGGTTGTACGCGGCGTGTGCAGTGGTTGTCATATGAACGTGCCACCGCAGCTCTGTAACGAGATTCGTCGGTATGAAGAAGTAAAAACGTGTCCCTCGTGTCGTCGGTTGTTGTATACTGACATCACCACGTAGGGAATAAAGGAGATATTATGATTACGCTGAAGACGATGCCCAAACAAGTTGTTGCGGAGCTCCTCCAGTTCATGGCGGAACACGAAACGTTTGAGCGGACGACCAATCCTCTCGGTGAGAATTTTACCGCTGCAGAGATCAAAGCAACACTGCGAGAGCTGGCCATGGAACTCCTTCGTGAGGCAGCAACGGATGCCGAAGCGAATCGTTATGATGTGAAGGCAGACAAAACCATTGCGCCCAAGGTGCGAAAAATTATTTCGTATCTTTCCCCGCTCGAAGAACAAACCCTCCTCAAGACATTTGGGGTCATCGAACCCTCGTAAGATTGGATCTCACGTGGAGTGTCTCCTCTATTCAGATGGTGCGGCGCGCGGTAATCCTGGTCCGGCCGGCGCTGGCGCTACCATTCTCAAAGCCGATGGGACGGTGGTAGGAGAGGTGTGCACGTATCTGGGGGAGATGACGAATAATCAGGCCGAATATCGTGCGCTCCTTTTGGCGCTCGATAAGGCCTCGACACTGGGGGCGACACAGATTACCATTTATGCGGATTCCGAACTCCTCGTGCGACAGGTCAAAGGGGAATACCGCGTGAGAGATGCTGGCCTCAAACCCTTGTTTCACGACGTGATGGGCCGGTTGCAAAAATTAGACGGCTACACTATACAGCACATCCCGCGAGAGAAGAATAAACGCGCCGATCAGTTGGCGAACTTGGCCATTGATTCGCAGAAACTTTAGTTCTTTGACAGCACAGGTCGAATGGTCGCCCGCCGTCGCTAAAGCTATGGCGGGAGGAAAGTCCGAGCTCCACAGGATACCGCGCTGGGTAACACCCAGGTTCCGAAATGAAAACTGAGGAAGCGGAGAGTGCCACAGAAAACAAACCGCCCGCCTACGCTTCGGCTACGGCGAGGTAAGGGTGAAAAGGTGGGGTAAGAGCCCACCGCATGGTTGGTGACAATCATGGCATGGCAAACCCCGCGGGGAGCAAGGCGAACAGTTCCGCCCCTTCTCTTGCGAGAAGACATGAGCGATTCGCTCAATCGAACTTTGGATTTCTGAAGCTTCGATCCAAAGGAAGGGTGGGACGGGTAGCTGCTTGAGGTCCCGAGTAATCGTGATCCCAGATGAATGACCGTTCCCCCGCCCGCCGAAGCCTTGGCGAAGGCGGGTCGACAGAACTCGGCTTACAGACCTGTGTGTTTCCCAAGATGGCCCTGCACCTCACGGTGCGGGGCCATTTTTGTTTTTGCGTTTTTGAATGACTTCATGTTGATAGTGGTTGTCATTGCGAGCGAAGCGAAGC
>JACQMA010000088.1 GCA_016203825.1 Deltaproteobacteria bacterium
GCGTTGAGCGGTAGATGGAGCGTCACAACGTCAGATTGTTTCAAAAGGTCATCGAGCGTCGCAAAAGGGACACCCATCTTTCGCCCAACGTCTGGACTGACGATGGGATCAATGGCGACCACTTTCATGGAGAAGGCCAGCGCCCGCTTGGCGACTTCTTGTCCGATTTTTCCGAATCCAATAACACCTAACGTTTTTTCGTAGAGTTCGTTTCCCGTGAAAGCCGTCTTTTCCCAGAAACCCTCTTCGAGTTTGACATGCGCTTGGGGAATATGGCGGAGGAGGGCCAAGAGAAGGGCCATCGTGTGTTCGGCGACCGAAATGGTCGTCGCTGCGGGGGTATTACGCACCGTAATTCCTTGCGCCTCTGCGGCAGCGACATCGACATTGTCGAGTCCGATCCCGGCACGGACGATGAGTTTTAGGTTTTTTCCCGCAGCAATGACATCTTTGGTGACCTTGGTGGCACTGCGGATGGCGATGGCATCATACGCTGAAATTTCAGCAAAGAGCGCATCAGGTGAGAGTCCGACTTTGACCGTGACGTCGAGACCAGCGTCGCGCATCTTCGCAATGGCAGCTTCATCGAGTTTGTCGGCAACGAGGACTTTCATTGCGGGTCATTCACGAGAACCTTCTCTGCCGCCGTCACACCCCGACCAATCTCGACAGAATAATGCTGACGCTTCAGCGCCATCTCGAGTGCAGCAAGCCCGGTGAGGACATCGAAACGGTCAATGTATCCCAAGTGGGCGATCCGGAAAATTTTACCTTTGAGTTCCGCTTGTCCACCGGCAATTGTAACACCCAGATCATCGCGCATGGTTTTAACAAGCTTGCCGCCATCAACGCCATTCGGAACCGCAACGGCGGTCAGGGCATTCGCTGGCTGTTCCGCAAAGAGTTTGAGCCCCAAGGCTGCGATACCGGCTCGCGTAGCCTCGGCAAGCCACGCGTGACGTTTCCACATTCCCTCGACGGTTTCTTGTTCGATCATCGTGAGGACTTCGTTGAGTTCAATGTAGAGACTGATCGCAGGGGTGAACGGATGTTCGCCGGACTCGTGACCTTTGCGATAACGGCGAAGATCGAGGTAAAAGGCGCGGTTTTTGGCAGCATCGATTAGCTTCCAAGCCTTGGGCGATACACTGACGAATCCCAACCCCGGCGGTAGCATCAGGGCCTTCTGTGATCCAGCAACGACGATATCGACATCCCAGGCGTCCGGCAGAAATTCTTGAGTGCCCAATCCTGAAATGGCGTCGACGACGAGGACGGCATTCGTCTTGGCAACATGTCCACCGATGGACTTGATATCGAAAATGACACCCGTGGACGTCTCGACAAATTGCGTGAACACGGCCTTGGTCTCAGGGTGTTGTTGAAGGGTCGTGGCCACACTTTGCGGATCAACGGCATGGCCGTTCTCAACCTTGATCGTGACGACGTTGGCGCCGGCGGCTGCACACATCTCGACCCATCGGTGACCAAATTTTCCACCGTCGATGCAAATTGCAGTGTCACCGGGCGAAAGCAGCGACATGACGGCTGCCTCCATGGCACCGGAGCCCGATGCAGAGAGCGAATAGATATCATTTTTTGTGCAGAAAAATGGTTTGAGGCGTTCGTGGACCGATTTGATGAGTTCATAAAACTGTGGCGTGCGATGGTGCGGGAGTTGTTTCGCCCGCGCCTCCACCACCGCCGGCGGAATCATCGTGGGTCCAGGAGTCAAAAGGTAACGTTTTTTGAAGGTTGACATAGGGCGCCCTTGTAAGGAGTCGGCAACAAAAGATCAAGGTTCTTGACACACGCGAAGGCACCGCGTTACGTGGACAGTATGTTTCTTCGCATTTTCTTGTTTTTATCTCTCTTTTTTTACGTTTCTCCGTCATTTGCTTTTACCACCACTGGTTTTTCGCAGCCCTCTGGGGTCGCGATCGATCCGGCGACGCGGTTTATCTATGTCTCCAATATCGTCGGCTCGCCGACGGAGCAGGATACGAATGCCTTTATCTCACGACTCAAGGCCGATGGGACGATCGATCAGATGCGCTTTATTGATGGCGTTGCCGAGGGCGTGATTCTCAATGCCCCGAAGGGCATGGCCGTGCTCAAGGACAAACTCTATGTCGCCGACATCGATGTTCTGCGTGTCTTTGATGTGGCGACGGGAAAACCGCTTCCCGAAATCTCGTTTGGAACGATGCGGATTCAACACCTGTATGATATCGAAGTTGGCCTCGATAACGCCCTCTATGTCACCGACGCTCCCGCGAGCACGGTGGTTCGAATCGATCCCGCCAATGCCGACGTCAAAGTTCTTTTCACGGCCGATGAACTTGGTGATGTGCGAGGACTCACGTGGGATCCCGTGCGCCAGTGGTGGTGGGTGGCAGGATTTACTTCAGGAAAACTGATGGCCTTCGATGGAGCAGGCATTCGCCAGTCGGTTCCCACCATCATGATTCCGGGGGTTGTCGATCTTGTCGCCGATGACGCCGGAAATCTCTACGCCTCCAGCGCCCCCTTAAAATCAATCGAGCGCGTGACACCCACGTTTGCCGTCTCTGGATTTCAGTTAGGTCTTCCCATACCGGCGGGGATGGTGGTGGATACGATTACTTCGACGCTCTTGGTTGTATCAGCGGAGAATGTTGGTTCGTTTTTGATTAATAAGTAGGGGCACGGCGTGCCGTGCCCCTACA
>JACQMA010000125.1 GCA_016203825.1 Deltaproteobacteria bacterium
AACAACGCCCATGGCTCTCTTCATAACTCCCCCTTGTAGTGAAAAAACACTCCTTAAAACCGTCTGCCATTGTGACACGTTTCTCGGTGCCACTCAAGCAATGTTCTGAAGTCGTCTGCCAGCGGTGCTTCGAACGTCATTTCCCGCTCTATTGTCGGATGCAGAAAAGTCAAACGAAAGGCATGAAGGGCCGGACGTTGAAAAACCCGACCAAAATCAGGTATTCTTCCGCCATAGGTTTCATCACCGACTAGGGGATGTCGCGCCTCGGAAAAATGGACGCGGATTTGATGCGTGCGACCGGTTAACAACCTTACCTCCACAAGCGTATAGAATGAAGCAAAACGCTCCAGAACTCGCCAGAGGGTCGTCGCTTCCCTTCCCTTTCTTGTGTGCGAAGATATTTTTTTACGATCACGCATTGAGCGACCCAACGCCGTTGTAAATTGCCCCGATTCCGCCTTGAGGGACCCGTGGACTAACGCAACATAGACCTTTGTCACCGTGCGATCGGCGAATTGTCGAGAGAGATGAAAATGAGTCGCATCATTCTTGGCGACCACCATCACGCCACTCGTTCCTTTATCGAGACGATGAACGATGCCGGGTTTGTGCTCACCGCCAATCGTCGAAAGTTTTCCGCAATGCGCCAGCAGCGCATTGACGAGTGTTCCACGAGGATGCCCCGCGGCCGGATGCACGACGAGCCCTGCGGGCTTGTTGATCACGAGGAGATCATCATCTTCATAGAGAATATCGAGCGGAATGGTTTCAGCTTCAAGATGTGATGGTACCGGAGGGGGGATGACGACATCGATCACCTCTCCCCGACGACTGGTATGGGATGGCTTGAGGGGATGACCGCCGATGGTGACGTGTCCCGCTTCAATCAATCGCTTTGCCTGGGAGCGGGTTGTGTTGGAAATTTTTCGAGTGAGGACAATATCGAGGCGCTCACCCGAAAGCTTTTCGTCGATAACGATGGACATACGGTGTTCCAAGGAAGGTTATGGTTCCAACTCGACGTTCCAGTAGGCAAAGTCCACCACACTCATAAACGGTTTCCACTGATCGTACAGCCGACTATTCCCCGTCAGTCGGAAGAACGGCACGGCCCGCGGACGAAATGGCGGGCGCACCAAATGCATCCCTGCTTCTTCCGGCGGCCGTCCACCCTTATGATGATTGCACTTGAGGCAACTCGTCACAATATTTTCCCATGTCGTCCGCCCGCCGCGAGAGCGAGGAATCACGTGATCGAGATTGAGCTGCGAACGGGGCAGCCGACGACCGCAATACTGACACACGTGCCGATCGCGCAGGAGAATATTCAGACGCGAAAAGCGCACACTACGCTTGGGGAGTCGATCAAAGGTTGCCAGCACCACGACGCGCGGAACACGCACAATACGTCCCACCAAACCCACGGATTCATCATGCACGGCCACCGAGAGCTCCGACCAACTGTGAAAATCGAA
>JACQMA010000106.1 GCA_016203825.1 Deltaproteobacteria bacterium
CAACTGAGCTACTGCCCCGCTCTCTTACTCAGACTTCGCCTTCTTGGCCTTGGCCTTCGGTTCCGCGTCCTTCTTCGTCCCCTTGGCCTTCTTTCCCTTCGCCGGTGTCGCTGACTTGGGTTGATCGAGGTACTCGATCAACGCCATCGGAGCCGAATCACCACGGCGAAAGCCGAGTTTATAGATTCGCGTGTATCCGCCCTGCCGCTTGGCAAAGCGTTCGGCGAATGTGGCAAACGCGCGTTGCAGGGCTTCGGGGTCACGAAGGATCGAGGCCGCTCGACGCCGCGCGTGGAGTGTCCCACGCTTCGTAAGAGTTACCAATCGTTCCGCCAACGGACGCAACGCCTTCGCGCGGGGAAGCGTGGTTTCAATGCGATCCCGAAGAATCAAAGCTGATATGAGATGGGCAAAGAGGGCCTGACGATGTGAGCTCGTCACGCCAAGTTTTCGATGTGCCATACGATGCATCATAGGTGGTTCCCTTTATTCGACATCTTTGGGGCGAAACTTATCCGCCTCGGACGGGTTAAACTCAGGAATTTTCATGCCGAGGGCAAGCCCCATGTCGGTCAAAATTTCCTTAATTTCATTGAGGGACTTGCGACCAAAATTTTTGGTCTTCAGCATCTCGGCCTCACTGCGCTGGCAGAGTTCGCCAATGTACCGAATGTTTGCATTCTGCAGACAGTTCGAGGAACGAACCGAGAGTTCGAGTTCATCGACACGTCGGTACAGGTTCTGGTTGATGGCACTCGAATCTCCACCAAGCCCCATCGGAGTCAGCTCGGCAGGCTCCTGGGCCTCATCGAAGTTGATAAATACTTGGAGCTGCTCTTTGAGGATCTTCGCGGCATACGCGAGCGCATCGTCGGGACGCAATGCACCATTGGTCCAGATTTCCATGCTGAGCCGATCATAATCCGTGCGTTGTCCCACGCGCGCATTCGTCACCTGATAGTTACAGCGAACGATCGGGGAGAAGATCGAATCGATCGCAATCGTTCCCACCGCATCATCCTCACGCTTGTTGAATTCAGCGGGAACATATCCCTTGCCCATGCGAACCGTGAGTTCACCTTTGAGTTTTGCTTCCCCGCTGAGCGTTGCGAGCCGAAGGTCAGGGTTGAGGACTTCGAGTCGTTCGGAGGTCTCGAGGTCTTTCGCCGTGATGATACCCTCGCCCTTCGCATCGAGGTGAATCGTGTCGGATTCCCCATCCTTGAGTTTGAGCTTGAGTTGCTTCAAGTTCAAAATGAGATCCGTCACGTCTTCCGTCACACCGGGAATGGTTGAAAATTCGTGAAGGACGCTGTGAAAACGGACGGACGTGACGGCCGCCCCTTGCAGCGACGAGAGCAGAACGCGCCGCAACGAGTTGCCCAAGGTAATGCCGAAACCACGCTCCAAGGGACGCGCGACAAATTTCCCGTAGGTCGGCGTCAATTCTGCGGTTTCGAACTCCAAACCCTTCGGACGGATAAGCCTCCGCCAATTGTTGTACATACCTTCCTCCTTCAACGCCTCCACTCCCCCTCCTGCATGGAGAGGGCATCCACGGCGTATCAATCATGTTGTCATCCTGAGTGAAACG
>JACQMA010000108.1 GCA_016203825.1 Deltaproteobacteria bacterium
GAGGTTGGATATGGCTCGACATGCTTATGCCGTCAAACTCGATGAGGATTTGCAGGAAGAGCTGAAAGAGTTTTGTGAGGCCAAAGGCTTCAAGCAAAACGCCTTCGTCGAAAAGGCGCTGCGCGAACAGATGAGGCGCGAGGAGCTCGCCGAGGACCTCCTTGATTTTTACACATTGCGGCCCATGGAATCCCATGCTGTCGATTTTGAGACTTACCTCAAAAACAGACCATGACGTACCAAGTTCTTTTACTTCCAAGCGCACAACGAGACGTGGACGACATCAGGGGAAAGCTCTTCGACCGGCTGAAAAGCGCAATCACCATACTTGCTTCAAACCCAAGACCTCGCGGCTCACTCAAGATGACGGGCGAGGGAGGCTATCGCGTCCGCGTCGGAGATTACCGAATCCTGTACCGTATCGATGATGCTCTCAAAAAAATCTTTATCTATCGGATCAAGCACCGCCGCGAAGTGTATCGTTGAACAGACGACGACAAGCGAGAGAAATAAATAGGCGTCTTACCGATCTTTCTTTGGCGGTGATTGATACTCTACTCGATCGGGATGGATTTTCATTCCGCGGGGAACCAAGGTGAGGACCGACGTTTTTCCCGATCTCGACAATTCCTCCGCCAGAACGGGGATGTGGAGGGCGCCCGTTGCATAGACAATGACGTGGGCATTTCTTTCCTGCATCGCCCGAAGAAGGAGTGCCGCCGAAGCCCGACTCCGGTCATCGACACCCTCTATCGCCGCCTGTTCCCATGCCTGGAACAGCAGACGTTGAATTTTACGGTTTCTCATTTCCAGATCGATCTCACCATTCTCGTACATAGTCCTCACCGCATTCACGAGCGGTCGATACTCGGCAGCAACGCGATCAATATGCTCTTGATGAACACGCTCGCTATCAACACCGAAAAAATCCAGATCCGGAAACATGAGTTGGAGAGTATCATACGATCCTGCCGGCATGCCAGAAAGCTGGTCTGCTTCCAGCTCCAACACTTGCGGGAGGCATGAGCGAGGAATCCCCGACATAACCTCACCGGCAACAAATCCAATCCCGTACTGTCGAATCCGTTTCGCCAATGCATCCGCAACGCCATGGATAAGCGCTGGAAAATGATGGCCCTCCCCATAGAGAATAACCAGTCGATCGGAGGATGGATTAAAAAAGGAATGCTCAGGAGCAACCTGCGTTGCAACGTCACCAACGGTTCCACGAACCGCATCCCGATACAAAGCGGCCGCTCCCATCGTCAGCTGTTCAACCGGCTCTCGCTTCGGTGTCATCAGATGTACGGGGCAGTAGTACTGACGGGAGGTGTCATCCACAGCAGCGGCAGGCGGCTCCCAGGAAAGGGGTGGCATATCAGAAGAGAATAAAAATTTGCTCTGCCCGCTGCGATGGGCATACACATAGAGACGGTAGTAGGTGGGAAGGGACGATGCGTGGAGCTGCTGCACAAATCTCCTTGCCTCTTCGGGATCGATGGAGGGGTGGGTGAGCCACTCAAGGAGTGTCGGAGCTCGGAGTTGATCGGCCTCACCGGGATCGATACAACCACTCTGATCCTTGTCAGCGTCCACAACCGCCGCAGTCACGGGGAGACAACTTATTCCCATCGCCATCTCCCGAACACCAAGAGGGGAGAAAACATCATAAGGATAATCATGGTGACATCTCTATGGGATTCTTGCGCAATCATCGTACACCCACTTGCGAGCTTGTCGGACGGGGCGGAGAGTGATGGCTGTTGGACCGTACCACTTGTTCCACCGTTCGCGGCAAGTTGCACGGCTCCCAGCACATCGAGCTTGCCGTAGCCCCATACATCGTTCGGAACATCTCCCACGTGGGCATCCACATAGGCGCTCTCGGTGAGATACCGCTCGACATCGACTTCACTGAGACCGGGACTCAGTTCGAGCATAAGCGCTGCCGTCCCCGTCACAAACGGAGCTGCCATGCTCGTCCCCGCTTGCAGGACATGGTCGCCATCGCTCATGACGAGTGCACTCTCAAACACCGCGGCACGCGATCGTGCGGATGCAATCATGGCTCCAGGGGCAGCGATTTCGGGTTTGATGCCGAGTCGCGCAGGATCGGCCGTCGGCCCACGACTGGAAAATGGGAGAAGATCACCCAACGAAAAATCGACTTCGCAGCAATTGCGACTCAGATCCCATTCGTTGCGAGTGGTGTACGCGCCCACCGCAATCACGCGTTCCGCGGTCGCTGGCATCGCCACACTCATCGTTCGATCGCCGGGGAGATAGTCCCAAGCTTGTCCCTGATCGCCTTCGAGCGCAGTAAAATTGATCGTCGTTGCTGGCTTATCGGGATAAGCCCAAGCATCGACATGGGCTTGCCCTTCAATCACCACATCAAAACTATAATCTTCTGGCTTCATCACCGACGAAGCGAGGGAAATGGCAATGCCAACATGTGGCTTATTATTGAGCGTGTTGGCGCTCTCATGCGCGTTGATCTTATACGAAATGGCCGTACCCAAAAATTTTCCGGAGGTTGATGTTCCAAGCGCGACCATCGAAGATTGTTCTCGAAGCGAATCACTTTCGGGCTTTCCTTCGTGAAGGGCTAATCCAATTTTAAACGTCTCTCCCGTACGTCCCCAAAGATCGATGTAAAAAAGACGATGGTCCTGTGCCGATCGAATGACAAAGTTCGCTGCCTGCTTTCCCGTAATATCGCCACCAAAGTGAACGCCGGTGTAATAATCATCGAGTGATGTTTCGTTTCCAGCGGCAGCGACAATAATTCTCCCCGGACCCGCAAGCCCATCGAGACACTGCTCAAACAGCGACGTTCCATCGTGGGCGCCGATGTGCGTTCCGAGTGAGAGGTTCACGACGGCTGGCATCCCCAACGTTTCCGCCTTTTTAAAGATGTAGTACGCGCCTTCGCAGATCGTCGTGGAAAAGAGCGTGTCGGCGTAACCATCATTAATCTCGAGCTCCGAGCGATAACGAACAGCGATGATACTCGCATCGGGAGCGATACCACCGTACTCCTCGTTGCGACCAGATGCCGTTCCCGCAATATGCGTTCCGTGGCCTTCTTCATCGAGCATGGGACACGTACCACTATCGATATTGTCCTTTGTGCATTCCGTTCCGTAACTATTCGGGATCTCGGCCGGTGTTGGTCCCGTATCATCGCGCTGGTCCCAAACAGCGAGGATCCGGCTTTTGCCTTCTGCATCGAGAAAATCGGGATGACCAAGATCAATGCCGGTATCAACGACACCGATAATGACACCCTTTCCGGTTACGGGGGCAGAGAAACCCAATCCTTCATGGACCTCATCGGCGTTGATTTCGTTCGTGGCGACATTGTTTGAAACCGTGATCGGCTTCGCGGCTTCGATGTACTCGATCGATTCACTGCGTGAGATTTCTCCCAGAGCATCGGCGGGAATCGTGGCCGTTACAATATCACCGACGACCGCTCGAACCTTGCCTCCCAACCGTTCAATGGCCTGCATGGCTTGGTCGACATCGCGAACCCTTAGGAAAGCGGAGACAAAACGTGGGGCAGTCGACGCACTTCCCGTCACTTGCGCCTTTCCACCGACTGACGCTGCTGAAACGGGAGAAGAGGCCTCAAAATAGGGATCGAGTTTCCCTTGCTCCGCACCGAAGGCGACCTCGATACGACCACCGAGGGTTACCGTCACCAAAAGCATCAGAAACGTCATTGTACGGAAATTCACCGAGCCCCCTTGAACGTTGTATCTAAGTTATCGTCACAATTCAGAAAAGGTTGCGTGGAGAATGAAGAAAAAAACAATCGGAATTGTGCTTGCGTGGAGTGGGTTCTCGATGATATAGCGCATCTCCTTCAAAACATTGAGGAAATGGAGAAAAGACATGAAAAAACAGACAGTTGGAATGGCCCTTGTCCTTACCCTCGTCCTTGCCTGTAAGGGGGGGTCCGGGGGAAGCAATGAAACGCTCGCGATAGTCAACGGCATCGCCATTACTGATGCAGAAGTCACGAAGGCGTCCGAAAGCCAGCTCAAAAAGGTAGAAACGCAGATCTTCCAGATCAAGCGCCGAACCCTCGATAGCCTTATCGAAGACAAACTCCTCGAAGCGGCCGCCAAAAAAGAAAACCAATCGGTCGAAGAGTACCTCAAGGCAAAGGTGGACGATACGATTGAGGCCCCCAGTGAAGCCGAGATGAAAAACCTCTACGAAACCCAAAAGGGAACGAAAGAACCCTACGCACAGGTGAAACCCCAGATTGAAAACTACCTCATGCAAAATCGTCAGGCGCGAGCACAGCATGAGCTCATTGCCAAACTCCGAAAAGATGCCGATGTCAAAATCATGATGCAACCGCCGCGCGTTGCCGTCGAAGCCGGCGATGCACCCTCTCTCGGTTCCAAAGACGCCCCCATTACCATTATTGAGTTCTCGGATTATCAGTGCCCCTTCTGCAAACGGGCGAGACCGACGGTATGGAAAGTGCTCGAAGAATATGGCGACAAAATTCGCTATGTGTACCGCGACTTCCCCCTCTCCTTTCACAACTTCGCGCACAAGGCCCACGAAGCGGCGCATTGTGCTGGAGATCAGGGAAAGTATTTTGATTACAATCGCAAACTCTTCGACAACCAACAAAACTTGGATATCGGTGACCTCAAAAAATACGCGCAGGAACTCCAGCTCGATGGCCAACGGTTTGATGCCTGCTTATCGAACAGTACCTATGCCGCTCGTGTTGATGCCGATATCGAAGCGGGTGCGGCCGCCGGTGTTTCGGGAACGCCATCCTTCTTTATTAATGGCATCCAGCTCTCCGGCGCACAACCGTTTGAAGCCTTCAAAGATATCATTGAAGGTGAATTGAATCGGTAATGCTTGATCCGAAATTCATCCGCGAGAACCTCGACGCCGTCCGTCAGAATTGTATCCATCGCCATGTGACTGTCGACTTTGACCGTTTGATCGCTTTCGACACCAAACGTCGTGATGCGATTCAAGAAGTCGAACGTATCCGCAAAGAACAAAATGAGGTCGCGGGGGCCATGAAGGCAAAGCTCTCAACGGCTGAGCGAGAGCAGCTCATCGCGAAGGGCAAAACACTTAAAGCCTCCGAGAGTGAATGGACGGCGAAACTTGCTGCCATCGAAGCGGAACTCAACCACATCGCACGTATCATCCCCAACATGACCCATCCGAAAGCGCCCATCGGCACAACCGAAGCCGACAACAAGGTGTTGCGCCAATGGGGAACGCCGCGAACATTCGATTTTCAACCGAAAGACCACGTGCAGCTCGGCGAATCCCTTGACCTCATCGACTTTGAGCGTGGAGCGAGCGTCGCAGGGCAAAAATTTTACTATCTCAAAAATGAGGCCGTGCTTTTGGAACTCGCTCTCATTCAATATGCACTAACGCTGCTTCGCAAAAAAGGTTTTACCCCTTTCATGACGCCAGACCTTGCAAAGGCCTCGATTCTCGACGGCATCGGGTTCAATCCACGCGGAAACGAAACGCAAATCTATTCCGTCGCCAATACCGATCTTTGCCTGATTGCCACGGCGGAAATCACGCTGGGTGGCTATCTCGCCGATCAGATCCTTGCGCCCACACAACTCCCCATCCGTTATGCGGGTGTGTCGCATTGCTTCCGCACCGAAGCGGGTGCATCTGGTCGCGAGTCCAAGGGACTCTATCGTGTTCATCAGTTTACCAAAATTGAGATGTTTGCGTTTTGCGCTCCCGAAGCATCAGAAAAAATCCATGACGAATTTGTGAAGATTGAAGAAGAAATTTTTCAAGGATTAAACATCCCCTATCGTGTCGTCGATATTTGCAGCGGTGATCTTGGTGGTCCTGCGTACCGAAAATTCGACTTGGAAGCGTGGATTCCAACTCGCGGCGACAAGGGCGACTGGGGTGAAGTCACATCGACATCAAATTGTACCGACTACCAATCGCGACGCCTCGGCATTCGGTTCAAACCCGAAGACGCGAAAAAGAATGAATTTGTCCACATGCTGAACGGAACGGCCATCGCCGTGAGCCGTGCGCTGATTGCTCTTTTGGAAAATCACCAACAGAAGGACGGTTCTGTTACTCTTCCCAAGACCCTCATTCCGTTTATGAGCGGCGTTGAACGGATCGTCCCACACATTTAGTCCGGTGTTACCACAAACACCTTGTCGTGTTCGCGGCACTTGCCGTCCATCTTGATGCCGATGTCGGCACCCTTTTTGGCCGCCTGAATACTCTCGTGTTTGAGCTGGATTGATTTGACCGTCTCGGTAAAATCAGTCGTGTGACCCTTGACGTGAATCACATCGCCGACTTTCAAAGGACCTTTGATCTTGATCGCCGCGACCCCCAAGTGCCCAAAAAAATGTTCCACCGACCCAATCTCTTTCTCCGCCATATCCCCCTCCTTGGCTAACCTGCCTGAGGAACATATCGAAATTTTTCTTCCAAAACAAGATGCAAGAGTTGGACATTGAAATGTGTATCCCGCTGCTTGAAGACGCCGAGGAAGAGCGCGGGTGCTGGCGAGAAACATTTCACGGCCCATGGATCCCAAGAGGTTGAAGGCAAATGCGGGCACGGTAAAAAAGGTTGGTCGGTGGACAAGAGCTCCCAATGCCTTCGTGAATTCCGCATTCGTAACGGGATTCGGCGCAACGACATTCACCGGTCCCGAGAGTACATCGTGATCAATCGCAAACAGGATCGCGGCGATCGCATCGTCTTGGTACACCCAACTCATCCATTGACGACCATGCCCAAGTTTCCCTCCGAAACCGAGTTTGAAAAGGGGAAGTATCCTTTTGAGCGCACCGCCATCTTCCCCAAGGACCATTCCAAACCGCGGATGCACGACACGAACCCCGCGCTTCGCAGCAGGGGTGGTTGCCTCTTCCCATTCAACGCACACGCGGGAAAGAAATCCGCTTCCCGGCGGAGCATGCTCATCGATTTTTTCATCACCACGGTCACCGTACAATCCGACCGCGGAGGCGGAAATCAAAACGCGTGGGGGATTCTTCATGGACGCAAGCGTCTGGCTCAAGCGCCACGTTGTTTGAACACGACTGTCACGGATGAGGGCCTTACGACGTTGTGTCCACAAACCCCCAAGAATATTGGCACCGGCGAGGTTCACAACAGCATCCACCCCTTCGAGATTCGAAGCGTTCACTTCACCACGGCCAAGGCGCGTGGCGACATCACCGCGCGCTGCCAATGCCTGGCACAGCGCAGAGCCGATAAAACCATGAGAGCCGGTGATCGCAATATTCATAACAACTCCATTTTGCCTTCAGAATGACCAGAAAGCACCTGGTGCTTTCTGGTAACTTGTAACTATTTAATTATACTTCACTTTTTTAACTCAGACTCATTTGATAAACCTTGACTAAATTTGTCTGATTTACTAC
>JACQMA010000013.1 GCA_016203825.1 Deltaproteobacteria bacterium
AAAATCCCCGTGATCTGCTCCTCCGTAAATCGCGATCTCTTCATGA
This sequence comes from Deltaproteobacteria bacterium, assembly GCA_016203825.1. GTDB lineage: Bacteria > UBA10199 > UBA10199 > 2-02-FULL-44-16 > 2-02-FULL-44-16 > JACQMA01. The sequence continues at coordinate 47 of JACQMA010000013.1, forward strand.
CTCCCTCCCTGACCACCCCTTAGGCGATCAATTTGGAAGTTTCAAGCTCTCCAGTTTTTGGGGTCAAGACCGGACAAACATAAATCCCCGTAATGATTGCAAGAGCAACTGTAGCAAGGGCGGTAATAGCGGAAGAATTGCTGTTGAGCCATGTTACAACAGAGCAGCCGGTCATGAAATCACTAAAAAATAAGATATGAGGGAGCGCAAGTAGATTCTTCGCTGCGTTCAGAATGACAACCATGAGGCGGACGAGAAGCGAGGAGAACAAGGCAGACTGAGGAGACCAGCCGAGTCGTACTTGGATGTACGTCGCAGGCTGTGTCGACGAAGGCAACGAAGTTATCCGAAGTTTATCGTCCACCGATCCCAAAAAAGGAAAAGGGGATCTGTCTCACGACAGTTCCCCTTCTTGAGAAAGGAGGGTTAGGGATCTTTAGGCGTTATAGTGGCTCAACGTCTGGAGCTTCTGACGGAGCAGGTCCTGTTCGAATTCAGCGAGGGCATAAGGATCATACGTCACCAATTTATCGCGTGCGTCGAAATATTCCTGGCGACAATCATTCATATAGCCGAGCAACTCTTCGCGACGCTCGTGGCAATCGGTGTCATCGAATTCCATGCGCGCGTATTCGTGATTGATCGAGCTCGTCGCCATCTTGAGCTGCATTTCGAGAAGGAAATTCTTCTGCGTCGGGACCGCACTCGTCTCCGCGATCGGAGCGATCGAGATTGAATCCTCGCTCACGTCTTCCTCGTCGAGATCTACTTCTTCTTGGTCCAAAAGTTCTTTCATCTGGCACCCCTCTTTCATCCTTCGCCCACTTGAAATGCATGGGGGGTGCCAACTTCAGGATGATGTTCAAAGTGAAGTTAAACTATTGAAATAGAACGATTATTCAGAAATATGGATTTCGCGGATTTCGAGGAGATCAGGGCCAAATGGGGGGTCGAGACTCCAGAAAGAGGGGAAGCGATGCCCCTTAAGAAATCTCGCGGATGATACTCTGAACCACGGCTTTGGGATTCCGGGACTCGACAACAGGACGACCCACGACCAGGTAATCGGCGCCAGCGGCCATGGCCATCGTCGGCGAGGACACGCGTCGTTGATCTTGAATCGCCGTGCCTAAGGGACGAATGCCGGTCGTCACGATCAAAAACTTTTCGCCACACGCAACGCGTACAGGACGAACTTCGAGCGGACTTGCCACAACACCATCAAAGCCAGCCTTCTTCGCCATCTTTGCCAAACGCACCACTTGATCGCGCACTTCAAATTGAACTCCAATATCGCCGAGCGATTCCATACTGGTGAGCACCGTCACGGCAATAAGTTTTGGCGTCGTCGCACGCGTCTTCGCTCGACTCTTCATCGTGTCGGCCGCACGGCCGAGCATTTCGAATCCACCGACGGCATGGACGGTCATCATGTCCACCCCAAGCTCTGCCGCATTCGTGACCGCCGCTGCAACGGTTGAAGGGATGTCATGATACTTGAGATCGAGGAGGACACGGCTGTGATGACGATGAACCATCGTGACAACATCAGGACCGAGGGCCGTAAATGTCGGGATCCCGATTTCAAAGATGCGAACGTCGTCTTTGAGGAGTTTCACCATCGCTTCCGCCTCTTTCATCCGGTTGGCGAGGAGGGCAACGATCAAACGATCATGGGGGACAGATGCTTTTCGTGGCACGCTGGACTCCTTACGAGCGACCATGCACCATTGTGGTCAGCGTATCAACCACCTCGGAAGGAGCCAACTTTTGGACCTTTCCCGTCTTTCGTTCTTTGAGTTCTATTTTTCCTTCTTTGAGTCCCTTGCTCCCGACCACCAGATGATAGGGAATGCCCACGAGGTCGGCATCGGCAAATTTGACTCCCGGACGTTCATCGCGATCATCGAGCAAGACTTCGATTCTTTGTGCTTCTAATTTTTGAACGAGTTCTTTCGCGACGCGAAATGGTTCACCGGCGCTCTCCAGCGCTATGATCTGAACATGGAACGGGGCAATCGGAAGAGGCCACACGATTCCACGTTCGTCATGGTTTTGTTCAATCGCCGCGGCCGCGGTGCGACCAATGCCAATGCCATAGCACCCCATGACCATGAGTTGTTCCTTCCCGGATTCATCGAGGTACACCGCCTTCATCGGCGCTGAATATTTTGTGCCGAGATAAAAAACCTGACCGACTTCGATTCCGCGCGATCGTTCAAAACTTCCACCACACCTGGGACATTTCTCTCCCACAGCTTTTTCACTGTTGGCGGCATAGTCACATTTCGTACAGGCAACGATTTCATCTTCGCCGGACTCCGCCAACACCTGGAATTCGTGAGACTTGGTCCCACCGATAGCACCCGTAAGTGCATCAACTGCACGGAAAGTCAGCCCACAGCGAGTAAATATTTTTTTGTAGGCATCGACCATAGCGGCGTACGTTTTGAGCGAACTCGCTTCGTCGAGATCAAATGAATATGAATCCTTCATGATGAATTCTCGGCCGCGCATCAGGCCAAAACGGGGACGAATTTCGTCGCGAAATTTTGTCTGAATCTGAAAGAGGTTCAGCGGAAGATTTCGATAGGAACGAACTTCGCGCCGCACGAGATCGGTGATCGCCTCTTCATGGGTTGGCCCAATGCAAAAATCGCGCTCATGACGATCACGAAAACGTAAGAGTTCTTTTCCATACACATCCCAACGGCCCGTCTCGCGCCAGAGTTCGGCGGGCATCACGACAGGAAGCAGAAGTTCACTCGCGCCAGCCGCGGTCATCTCCTCACGCACAATCGTTTCGATTTTTCGGAGGACCCGAAGACATAAAGGAAGATACATATACACCCCGGATGCGAGTTTTCGAATATAGCCCGCACGGATCATGAGTTTGTGACTAATGACCTCGGCGTCACTCGGTGCTTCGCGAAGTGTCGGAATGAACATCTCAGAATAGCGCACTACGTTCCCCCTAATATGAATGAACACCCACCACCGGATGAAGCTGCGGGAGGCGCTTCGCCACCTCCCCCTCCGCCTTCTCCACCGCCTCCACCACCATTACCGCCGGGAGTCGAGCTTGTTGCAATATCCGTGAAGCGAAGACAGGGATTCGTCGTATTGATCGAAACGGTCGGCATCTGGATCGTCTGTCCCCCTTCAGTACAACTCACGGTCGTTGCGCCACCAGATCCTGTAACCACCTCACTGTCAAAATCCATCGGTGGATTATCGAGTGGTTCGAATCCCGACTGCCCACCATATTCTGAATTGAGGGGTTCGTAAAGAACCTGATACTGTTTTCCAGGAACGATCCCCGAAAGAAAATATCGACCGTCGTTGGAACACTCGGGATACATGGCACCACTAATAAAGGACCGAGCATCCTGGCGCGTGAGCGTCACCCCATCCCCAACGCGGCTCGCGACCACATTGACACCACGCAGTGGATTCCCTGCGGCATCGTTGACCGTTCCCACGACCGCGCAAAAGTCTTCACGAAAAGTGTCATTGGGATAGATCGCCGAGAGGGCAATTTTGTCGTCGCGGGTCGGGTTGGTCTGAAGCGACGTCTTGAGTTCGGGATACATGGTCGGAATATACTGTCCATTCGTACAACCGGTCGCCAAACTACAATCACGAGCGATGTCTTCGTTCACCTGGCTATGATCGAGATTGAGCAGATGTCCCAACTCATGAAAAAGACTCGCTTGAAAAAGGGTTTGGGCGGTTGTGGCATTGGTGGAGAGTGGCGACGCATCAAGTTTTTTTCCATTGAGAATGGAAAAACCACGCACAATGATCTTTCCTGTATCATCAGCCACACTCGGTGCCGTAAGGCCAATCACACTGTTCGAATCGACCATCAGATAATCAAGGATGGAGCCATCTTTATCAAAAATGATGACGCTCGGTCCGGTCTCGCCGGAAAGATAGTCTTGAAAATTGGAGGCATCAATATCGACACCAATATTGCCACCATAACGAACCGTGAGATCGACCGTTTTCACGGCATCGCCATCAGCGTTGGTGACCGTCAGGTCGCGCCACTTGGCGAATGCCGATTCAATCCAACTCACTGCCGTTGCATTCGTGACGCCATTCGAAAGATTTCCAGTCTCGGAATACCAGGTGATTTTATTATCACGCCAATTCTGGGCCACACCGGTCATACCCACAGAATCCACAACAAAAGGACCACCCGCCGAGGCGATGATTGCCATACCGACCAACATCACCACCAAACATCCTCGAAGGACATTCATCATGGCCTCTGGGCGTCCTCCACGAGCTTCGTGAAATCAACGAGGGGAATTTCTTTTTTGAGTTCTTCTCCCTTTGCCTTTCCACCGACCATCATCGAGGGAAAACGACCGCGAATGCGCTTCGTTCCATCCGCCGCTTGCGTCACGGGAAAAGATCCATCCTTGAGGGCAACGGTTGAAGTCAGAGGAACGGGAAGTTGGAGTGGAGATGGATTCAGCAAAAAGAGGGCGTATTCTTGATCGACCTCATACTGGGGCATGCCAATTGGACACGGAAAACCGCGAGCTCGACATTCGCTCTTCGCAGCACCCCATTGGGCAAACCGAATCGTCTGTTGATCTCCTTGGGGCGGTGCATTTCCACCCTTGAACCACTGGCTCACGTGGAATGTATAAAACGTCACCAAGAGCCCTTTTGGAATTTGGTCGGTGCGAACGACGTCGACATGCCGTTCGGTACAACGGCCAACAAAAGCCCATTGGGCGCGCTCGACCACTTCAGGAAGTTCTGCCGGAAGGACCTGGGTAGAACGGGCAAGATTTGTAACAAAAGGGGAGGCGAGGAGTATCGCCACCACAACAGCCAGAGAGTGCCTCACCGAATACCTCCTTGTCCCCCTATAGCCTCATTATATGGGGCCTTCCTGCAAGAGGCAAATAAAAAGGCCGATCCTGGCGGATCGGCCTCTTCAGTCATATATCGAATAAAATTTACTCCGCTGCTGGTTTTTCACCCTTCGTGAGTTCAACGCTGAAATTCGCACAGGCTTCAATGGAACCAGCGCTCGTGCTGTCGGAAACTTCAACCGTCCCTGTCGCACCCTCTTCATTAAAGGAGAGGTCATAGATCCAGGTTGAATCTTCTTTCTTCACGACAAAGACGGCACGCGTTGCATTGAGAGACGCACTCGCTTCGCTTCCATCTTCAAATTTTGCGGTAACCGCAGTACAACCTTGAACAACATCAATAGCGAGGGCCTCTTCGGAACCTTCAAGCCCATCGAGGGCTTCGCAGGTGTCGGCACCGAGGGTCATCGTCCCGGCGTAGTATCCATCGAATGCACCCGACTCGGCACATCCTTCTGAAATACTCGGATCGGCACCAGGTGTGGTGACCACCTGATTGCCGCCGCTGTCAAACGCGGAGCAGGCCGAAAGCATCAAGGTTGTTGCGATGATCCCAACGAGTGATTTGTTCATGTCCCATCCTCCTATTGTCTCATCCACGGTATCGTCGGTTCTCCAAAAAAG
>JACQMA010000116.1 GCA_016203825.1 Deltaproteobacteria bacterium
ATGGCGGAAATCAGCGTCCCCGCGTGACCGATACCGATCCAAAAAACAAAATTCGTAATATCGATGGCCCAGCCGACGGGGTGGTTCAAGCCGAGGACTCCGATGCCTTTCGAGACCATCATGAAAATCGTGTAGACAAAGATGCCAAGACCCGTCAGCGAAAACGCCATGGCAATGTACCAGCGGCGCATCGGAAAAGTTTCACACGGCAAACACACATCGGCGGTGACGTCGGTGTACGTTTTATGCGGTGAGACGAGTGGTTCCCTCATGTATTCCTCACTTTACTCAAGTACGTCACGGCCGGTCGCGTGTTGAGTTCCGCCAGCACGTGATAACCGCGCTTTGATTGTGCGAGCTTCGCTGCGCGGCTCTCTGGATCGTTGAGATTGCCGAAGACAATCGCATTCGCCGGGCAACTTTGCTGGCACGCGGTGATGATCTCGCCATCGGCGACATCGCGTTTTTCGATCGCGGCCTTGTCCTTGGCGCCACGGATGCGCTGAATACAGAACGTACATTTTTCCATGACACCACGACTACGCACGGTGACATCCGGATTCAGCGCTTGATCGATCGGCGTTTGAATCCACTTGGTGAAATTATGAAAGTTAAAGCGTCGGACTTTGTACGGACAGTTGTTGGCGCAGTATCGTGTCCCGACACAGCGGTTGTAGGTCATTTGGTTCAGTCCATCGTCACTGTGGAAGGTTGCGAGCGTTGGACAGACGGTTTCGCACGGGGCGTTTTCACAGTGCTGACACACCATCGGTTGGTGGACGACATCGGGATTTTCTGGTGCGCCACTGTAGTAGCGATCGATGCGAATCCAGTGCATCTCGCGCCCTTTGAGGACTTGGGCCTTGCCGACGGGTGGAATATTATTCTCCGCTTGGCACGCCGCGACACAGGCGCCACAACCAATGCAGGCGTTCAAGTCGATGGCCATTCCCCATCGAGGTCCTTTATATTCGTGCGTCGGCCACAAGCTCGGATGGTGATCTTCGGGGACACCCGATCCCGGATTTTTCTGGAACTCCGTCCATGTTGCCTCGGCGATGATAGGACGTCCGGCAACATCGTGATGTCCCTGTGTGCAGGCGAGTTCAGTGTGTTTTCCCGTTCGGACGATCGCGACCTTTTCGCCCATCCATACGGGAAGACCGTTCATCGTTTGATACGGATAGACATTCACACCGACACCTTCGGCTACGCGTCCGATATCTTTCTGACCACATCCCACTGCGACCATCACGGTATGCGAATGGAGTTTTGGCTGAATGTGGACGGGAAGTTCGGTTGTGAAGGCGTCACTCGTGACTTCAACGATCTCGCCTTCAGCGACGCCAAGGGCCTGCGCGTAGGCGGGAGAGACGCTCAAATAATTTTCCCACGTGATTTTCGAGACGGGGTCGGGGAGTTCCAGAAGCCAAGGATTGTTGAGCGAGCGACCGTCGGCCATGGTGAGCGATGGATAGAGGGTAAGCACCACGTCATCGTTTGCCGCGCGCAGTGCGGGAAGATTTGTGAGGGCGTCCGCATTGAAGATGCGCGGCGCCGCCGTTCGTCCACGTCGGTTGCGCTCTTCCCCCACGAGATCGACGACGCCTTTTTCGAGGGCGTCTTCCCACTTCAAGGTGACCTCGCTCGTCCAACGGCGGCGAAGATAATCGTACCAGCTCTTTTCCGTCGAAGCCCCCCAGGCGATCAGCAAATCCTGGAACGAACGATTGTTCCACAACGGTGCAATCACGGGTTGGGCAAGACTCATGAGGCCCGCTTGCGGTGAAGCGTCATTCCACGATTCAAGAAAGTGCGTGTCAGGACAAATATAGTTACTCGCACGCGCCGTGGCGTTCAGGTGATCGCTCAGACTCACCACAAAGGGGACGTTTACGAGGGCATCCGTAAAACCAAGGGCTGGGGGAAGCGTGAAAACGGGATCACTCTTGTCGATGAAGAGCGCGCCGACGGTGCCCGCCCTCATCTCGGCCACGAGTGCCGTCAGATCACGGAATGAACTCGTTGCCTGGGTTGAGGGGGCAACACTCGTGTCGATGGTTTGACCGTCGTTCTCTAGGCTCGCGTTCAAGAGATCAACAACGGATTGCAAGGCCACGGCGTGCTTCGCCTTCGTCGCCCCTGCGAGGACGATACCCTGACCACGCACCTTCCACAGGTGATCCGCAGTTTTTCGAATGGCATCGGCATCGACACCGGTTTGTTTCGCAACCGTCGTCACACTGTAGGGCTGGAGCGCACTGATGATGCTGGAAGAACCGGCGTAAGACGTGAGTCCGCGTTTGACGATCAATTCATGGGCCAGCGCCAGCGCCACAAAGAGTTCATCACCCGCTTTGAGTGATGTGTACTGGTCGGCATTCGTTCCGGTCAGCGATAGCGTCGATTCAAAACAGATAAGTCGCACGCATTTTCCCTCGTCGACACGGCGGGCCTTCGAAAATCCCTTCACGAATTCGAGCGGTGAGAGCCACGTTCCCAAGAAGTCGGCGCCGAAGGTTACAACAAGACGTGCCTGATCAAAACGATAGCGCGGCGTGACATACGTTCCGTGGGAACGCTCTTGGCCCAGCGCCACTTCTTCGGGAACGGTGGCATCGAAGCTCACATGCTGCCCCGATGGGAATTGTTTCACAAAATCATTGATCAGGGCCTTCGTCGACGGGCTCGTGATGGCACCCGTCAGGACGACGACCTTACGGCCGGACGTTTTCATTTTGGCGAGCACGCCACGGATCGCGCCATCGACCGTTGCCCAATCGCTTGTTTCGGTCGTCCCCTTGCCGCGCGCTGCAATGAGGGGCTGCTGGATCCGATCGGGATCGTAGAGATTCAGCAGTGACGCCTGCCCGCGTGCGCAGAGACTGCCCTGGTTCAACGGATGAAGATCGTTGCCTTCGAGTTTGATGGGGCGTCCTTCGCGGACCTTTGCGAGGATTCCACACGCCGAGGGACATTCTCCACAGGTTGACGCGTACCACGTGGCCACGCCGGGAGTAATCTCTTCGGGTTTATTCACATACGGCATGATCTTTTCGACCGGTCGCCGTGTGCACCCAATGGCCGAAAGGGCCGTTGCTGCCCCCATCAGTTTCAAAAAGTCACGTCGCTCCATCGGGAGGACGTCGTCTTTGAGGGGAGGCGTGAAAAATTCCTGCTCGTGCCGCTCCGCATACGCCGAGTTCTCGGCGAGTTCTTCAAGGCTTCCCCAGTATTGCGGTAATGGAATCGGTGTGTTCATTAGTAGTGGCAACTTTCACAATTGATCGATGCGTTGACGTCAGCTTTTCGGTGGCAATCAATACAAAATCCCATTTGTAATGTCTTCACCTGTTTGATTCTTGCCATGGTCTTCACATCACCATGGCATTCTTCGCACGCAACATTTTTTGCAATATGTCGCTCGTGGGTAAAGCGGGCGTGGTCCGGGATATCATGCACCTTGATCCACGGAATCGATTCGCTCCGATCGGCGTAGCCTTTCAGCTTCTGAATCAGCGGACTCTCCGTTTTCACGACCGCATGGCAATTCATGCAGATATTCACCGCTGGGACCACCGCGTGTTTCGATGTGTCGACGCCCACGTGGCAATACGCGCAGGGAATCTGGAGATCGCCGCCGTGAAGCTGATGGCTAAACGGGATGGGTTGTTCGGGGGCGTAGCCAACATTATTCCCCATCCGCCACACAAAACGAATACCTCCCGCAAGGACTGCAACCACAACGCACAAAACCACAACGATGGTGGTCGTATGCGAAGGCAGCTTCTTCAAACCTATTCCTCCTCAGGAAAAAGACTGATCCGTCTCAATGAAAGGCGGCGCTTTCTAGCGACCCTCGCCCAGACTGTCCAGTGAAAAAAAGACAACCATTTCCGCTACGTACCACTCTGTGGATAACCCCCTCGAAAAACTGACGGAGATCATAAGTTAGAGGGATGCAAAAAAGTCCTTCCAAGGGAGGAAGTCGATCTTTGCGTCTTTGTAGGGACGAGGTGTGAGACACACGCACACGGCTCGGTCAACACGATGATCGGAGAGAAAGCTTTTGAGTCCTTCGAGATCAGCACTTCGTGGTGTTGCGGCTGACTTGATCTCGATAGCCCATGTTTTTTCGCCAAGCTCCAAGACGAGATCGACTTCTGCCCCATCGTTCGTTCGAAAAAAACTTATTCGGTATTCGCGCTCGCGATAGTCCAGGAGTCGGTATGTTTCGAGGATCACCCAATGCTCAAACGCGTGACCGTACGGAGGTG
>JACQMA010000094.1 GCA_016203825.1 Deltaproteobacteria bacterium
AATGAAGCGGATCCTCATGCATCGGACAGGGAAAGGTATCGACGTTTCCAAAGACACGGCTGAGATCGGCCACCCCATTCTTGACCCAGTTAAAGGTAAAAAGCGCGCCTTCCGGAGTCCGAGAGTATCGCTCCATCCCCTTCTTGAGGAGTCTCGCAATCGTCGATTTGGCACCGCCAACAGGGCCGTGAAGAAGTATGATCCGTTTCTCGGGTCCATAGCGACGCGCCGCGGCCTGAAAAACATTGACGAGCTTCATGAGCGGAAGGTCAAGACCGTAGAGGGCGTCCTTTCCATTTTCGAAAGGATCTTCAAAGAAACGATAGTGCGTAATTTTCTTTTTGTACTCGGTGTATTCCTCGGATCCTTCGCGCAGGATCATATCGTACACGCGCTGAAATGCGGTGCGCGCAACAGTGGGGTCCTTCTCGACGATGTGAATGTAATCCGAGAGGGTCCCCTCCCAATTGAGTTCTTGATACCCTTTGAGGTCGTGGAGGCTCGTTACCATGTCCAGCAAACCGTGGCGCGCGCGATCCGTATCTATCGGCATAACACCTCCCTCAAAAAGAAAAGCGTGAACAACTGCATGATACCATTAGCGATTGCCATTGCCAATCAGTCATTTCACTCCCTGCCGTTCATTCTCCTCCATCGTCGAACGAACAACCGTCTTTAAGAGCTTCGAACGGTTCGCCTGACCCAAAAGGGTCCGAACGTCGTCGTAGAGCGTGGGATCACGAATGAGGCGCCCAACAGTCCCCTCGCCAGCTTTGACGGAAGCAACGATCTCGCGAAGATCGGCCATCGCCGCCGCAAGATCCGAGAGGGCCTTCCGTCCCGACTGATCGCGCACCATTCCCCCCAGCATACCCTCCCCCTGATCGATCGATTCGAGGACACGCGCCGCCGAGGCAAAGGCTCGTTTGACTTCGTCACCAACGGAACTCGCCTTCTCCACGACCGACTGGAGCGATCCCGATTCACCGATCGTGATCATCGCCCCATCCTCGAGCGCTGGCTGTTCGGCGCTCCCCACCGAAACCGAGATGTACTTATCCCCGAGGAGTCCTTGGGTACTGATCGCTGCCGTACTGTCGGCGCGAATGCGGTCGCGATAAAAGCGATTGATCCTGAGTTTCACCATCACCTCGCGCTGTTCGAGGGAAGAAGCGAACGCAATGTCGTCGACGAGCCCCACATTAAGGCCCGCCAATTGCACGAGGGCCCCTGCGCGAAGTCCATTGATCGAGGGAAACTGACAGTAGAGCGTGTACTTCGGAAGAAAGAGATTCGACTGGCTCCCCAAAAAGAAAACCGTCGCGAGCAGCGCGATTCCTGCCACAAAGACAAAAAGTCCAACGCGCACTTCGTTCACCCGCTTGTGGGTCATGGTTCCTCCCGCTTCATCACCGACTCGGTATCACCCTCGATAAAATGTTGGACGAGAGGATTGATCGACGCACGTGCTTCACTCGCCGTCCCCACGAACGCGAATTTTCCACCCGAGAGCAGTGCAATCCGATCCGTGATCGCAAAAGCACTCTCCATATCGTGCGTCACCACAATCGAGGTCACTTTGAGTTTTTCCTGGAGTTCGACGATAAGCCGACAAATACGCTTCGTATTGGCGGGGTCGAGTCCCGCCGTCGGTTCATCATACAGAATCACATCGGGATTGATCGCAATCGCGCGCGCAAGACCTACGCGTTTTTTCATCCCCCCCGAAAGGTCATTCGGCATCATTTCTTCGATCCCCAGGAGCCCCACGAGTCTCAACTTCTCGGCAACGATCCGCTGTAATTTCTCTTCCGTCTCGTGCGCGTGTTCCAGCAACGGATACCGAATATTTTCCGCAACCGTCAGCGAGTCGAAGAGGGCCGCACCCTGAAAGAGCATGCCGATGCGGCGTCGCATCGCAATGAGCTCTGCTTCGGTCATCATCGCGACATCGCGGCCCTCGAAGAGAACGTGACCCTGATCGGGAGCAAGGACACCGAGAATGTGTTTCAAAAAGACCGACTTTCCGGTGCCGCTGCCGCCGATGATCGCCAACGTCTCTCCACGCTCGACGGCAATATCGACATCGGTGAGGATGGGTCGACCACCAAACGACTTTGAGACATCGCGAAATTCGATAATCGTATTCATGTCTCGAGAAGAACGAAAAAAAGTTTTGTGAGCACAAAATCAAAAATAAAAATCATGATCGACGCGTGCACAACGGCACGCGTGGTGGCCTTCCCCACACCCTCGGTCCCCCCGGTCGTTGCGAGACCGTGGTAGCAGGCAATGATCGCAATCAAGAAACCGAAGACCGCTGACTTCGCGAGTCCGGTAAAAAAATCCTCGATGAGGACCGTCGTGCGAACCTGATCGATGTAGTAGCCGACCGTCACCCCTGCCTCGGCACAGGTCACGATCCCTCCGCCAATGGTTCCAATCACGTTGGCGATGACCGTCAAAAGTGGGGCCGCGATCATCGTTGCAAGCATCCGGGGAACGACAAGTTTTTGAATCGGGCTCGCCCCCATCGCCTCAATCGCCAACACCTGTTCGGTCACGACCATCGAACCCACCTCGGCGGCAATGCCGCTCCCGACGCGGGCGGCGATCATGAGGCTGGTGAGGACCGGACCGAGTTCACGAAAAATCGAGAGCCCGACAATTTGGCCGATGTAGAGCTTGAGCCCAAAGCGGCCGAGACCTACGGCAAGCTGCAAGGCAATCACCATGCCGGTGAAAATCGCAATCACGGAGACGATCGAAAAGGATCGGTTTCCAATCGCGACAAACTGATCGATGAATTCGCGACCAGCGAGGCGTTTCCGAAAAAGCATGATGAGACTCTGCCCCCCAAGGGATGCGATACCACCGACGAGGGTGAGAAAATCGAGAAACGTGGCCCCACGCTTTTCGATCACCGACCGGACGGATGATACCCTTTCTGTCATCTGCTCACTCATAGTGAAAGCCGCGATAAAAGATTTCAAAGTCGTGCGCCACCTGGGGCGCTGGTGAAAGGGGCGATACGGCCGCAAAATCGAAGACGCACCCACCCTTCTTGACGGTCACGAGGCGCAGTTCATGGGCCACGCCGTCAACATTTGCTGTCAGCCTTTTCATATGCCCACCACGACCATCGAGTTCCACAGGAGATTCTTCGAGAATACGAACATGCTCCAACCCTAACGCCATCCTCCCCAAGAGGTCTTTTGACTGCACATCTTCAAAGGCGCTCCCACAGAAGGCATCGGTAAAAATCGTTGAACGAAGTTCGGGGTGGTAAAAGGCAATGACGCGGGCGCGGGTGTCGAGTCCACGCCATCCTTCCGGAAGCGTTCCGATCTGGTAGGATTTCCCGTGGCGGATAAAGACCTGGCCATCACGATAGGATTTGACGCCGCGATAGCGTACGGGACCAAAGAGACAACCAACAAGGCTTAAAACCACAAGCGTCGACAAAAGAATGAACGCACCTCGCACTCGACGCTTCTCCCCCATGCAACGAAGTATATGAATTTTCTCCACTGTTGACAAGGAGTTACGCCGACGCGTAGCGTCGCGGCTTCATGGGAAGCATCGCTGACAATCTCACAAGCGTGCGTGCTCGGATTGCTACCGCCGCGAAAGACTGCGGGCGTGATCCGTTATCAATCAAGCTCGTCGCCGTTTCGAAGACCAAAGCAATCGAAGGCATCCGTGAGGCCTTTGCGGCTGGACAACGCGTTTTCGGCGAAAACTACGCCCAAGAACTCCGTCGCAAGGCCGATGCCCTCGCCGATCTCCCCATCGAGTGGCACTGTATTGGTCACCTTCAGAAGAACAAAGCGAAACTCGTAGCCAGCGGCATTGCGTGGATTGAAACGATCGATTCGCTCGACATTGCCCAAGCCCTTGAACAACGCGTAACCGAAACGATCAACACGCTGATTGAAGTCAATGTCGGTGGCGAGATAACGAAGTCGGGCGTTCTTCCAGAAAAAGTTCCCCACCTTCTTTCGCAACTCCAATCCTTGAAAAAAGTCACGGTCCGCGGTCTGATGTGCATCCCCCCGTACGACCCAAACCCCGAAAAGAGTCGTCCTTTTTACCAAAAGATGCGCAAACTTCTTCTCTCAACGAATCTTAATGAACTCTCCATGGGCATGAGTCACGATTTTGAAGTAGCCATCTCCGAAGGCGCCACGATCATCCGCGTCGGAGAGGCTCTTTTTGGCCCCCGGTAAACTCCCTTTACTTCACGGACAGATACATTAGAATGGTGACTCTACACCACAGTTTCATGTGGTGATTTTTGTCCTCTTAAAGGAGCTTTTATGCCGATGTATGAGTATGAGTGCCAAAAGTGCCACCAGTCATTCGAGGTCCTGCAAAAGATGAGCGATGAGCCGAAAGCTCCCTGTCCCGCCTGCGGAGGTGAGGGAAAACGGTTGGTATCGCAGACGAGTTTCGCTTTGAAGGGATCGGGGTGGTACAAAGATGGCTACGCTTCTTCAAAACCGTCAACGACTGCCACAGCGACGTCACCAAAAAGTGGAGAAACAAAGCCGAAGAGTGACACAATCAAAAAAGAAACATCCTCCGAGAAGGGTTCATAAGTATGGTTGAACGCATCGACCGGCCGGAGGCACCACCGCCGTATCAAATTACACGGACGAAGGAGTCTAAAGAGAGCCTCCATCAGGGATCCAATCCGCGTGAAGAAGCCGAAGAGAAATTTCGAAAAGAACTGGAGAACAACAAAGAATGGGGAAAATTTCACCGCCGCGAAGTGACGGTACGACCCATGCGTGTCAAACGCGACGCGATCGAACGGGTGCTGTTTCGGGCGGCCGTGTTGCGCAGCGGTACCGCGATCCTCGTTGGCGATATCGTATGGAAAAACGGACAGACGACGGAGGGGGCCCTCTTTCTCCTCGCGCGAGTCGAAGATTATTTTCGTCTCAAGAGCCTTCGACCGAAGAGTGACGTCCCCGAAAGTTTTTGGGCACTCGGCAACGACATTGATATTGGCATTCCCGAAGAACGTGGCAGTTCAGGTTCGATTGTTCTCTCGCAAGGATCCTCTCGACCGGGGACGAAGCCACAACCTCAGCGTGTCGATACAACCCATTCCTGGCTGATAACCTTCGGCTTCATTCATGCCACAACGGGACGCCCCAACTGGGCCACCATTGTGGGATTTGGGATCGCCCTGGCCATCTTTCTGGCAGTGATCTTTAAAGGATAAGGCATGGCATTCGAAACGTTTGAGCCAAAGCAGTTTGGGAAGTACTTCCTCCTCGAAAAACTCGCGGTGGGAGGGATGGCCGAGATTTACAAATCCAAAACTTTCGGTGCCGAAGGGTTTGAAAAACTCCTCGTCCTCAAACGCATTCTCCCTCACTGTGCCGCCGACAAAGAATTCATTACCATGCTCATCGATGAGGCGAAACTCTCCGTCCTCCTCTCTCACGCCAATATTGTACAGGTCTACGACCTTGGAAAAGTGGGCGATGATTATTTTATCGCCATGGAGTTTATTCACGGCGTCAATCTTCGTGACGTTCTCTACAAACTCCGCGAGGCGAAACGTGCTGTCCCGCCTGACCTTGCCGTTTTTATCACGAGTGAAATCTGCAAGGGCCTCGACTACGCGCATCGAAAGACAGATTCCGCAAACCATGCCCTTGACATCGTTCATCGCGATGTGAGTCCGCAAAACATTCTCATCTCCTACGAAGGTGAGGTGAAGATCGTCGACTTCGGAATCGCCAAGGCCGCGATGAACATCTCGCATACGATGGCGGGAATTTTGAAAGGCAAGATCGCCTACATGTCGCCTGAACAAGCGATGGGAAAGGCGATCGACCGGAGAACGGATATTTTTTCAACCGGCATTCTTCTCTACGAAATGCTCACGGGGACCCGAATGTATACGGGTGAGTCACAGTTTGAGGTGTTGAAGAAGATCCGAACATCTCATATCGATGCCGGGGCATTGCCTGAAACCATCCCCCAACAACTGCGACCAGTCCTTGCCAAGGCCTTGGCCGCTTGCCGTGCCGTCAAAGAGGCGGGCTTGCCTCTGGAGATCACCTTCGCTCCCACCCGTCTCAACAT
>JACQMA010000100.1 GCA_016203825.1 Deltaproteobacteria bacterium
CATTTAAGGAGATGGTCATGACAAAAAAAGTCATCATTATGGGAGCCGCCGGACGCGACTTCCATAACTTTAACACCTTCTTCCGCAACAACGCCGAATTTAATGTCGTTGCCTTCACCGCGACTCAAATCCCCAATATTCAAGGGCGCAAATATCCGGCGGCACTTTCAGGCAGTCGCTACCCCAAAGGGATTCCGATTTTTCCCGAAGACGAACTCCCCGGTCTCATTCGTAATCACAGTATCGACTTGGTCGTTTTTTCCTACAGCGATGTCTCGCACGAATACGTGATGCAAAAAGGTTCGCTCGTCATGGCGTGCGGTGCGAATTTTATTCTCCTCACGCCGCAGCTCACCCAGATCAAGGCCAAGGTCCCGGTCATTTCTGTGTGTGCCGTGCGCACCGGTTGTGGCAAGAGTCAGACGTCACGCAAACTTGTTGGATTGCTCAAGGAACGCAAAAAGAGGGTCGTGGCCATTCGCCACCCCATGCCCTACGGTGACTTGACGCTCCAAGCGGTCCAGCGCTTTGCGTCCTATGACGACTTGGATCATCATCACTGCACGATCGAAGAACGCGAAGAATTTGAACCCTACATCGATAACGGGCTCGTCGTGTACGCAGGCATTGATTACGAGGCGATCGTGCGCAAAGCCGAGCAAGAGGCCGATGTGATCGTGTGGGATGGTGGCAATAATGACACGCCCTTTATTGAACCCGATCTCGAAATCACCGTCCTCGATCCGTTGCGCGCGGGACATGAGCGGAGCTATCATCCCGGCGAAACGAATTTTCTCACGGCCGACGTTCTCATCATTAATAAATACCAGGAGGCGAGTGCCGAACAGCTTTCCACGGTGTGGAACAATATTCGTCAGTGTAATCCTCGCGCCCAGGTGATTCGCGGCGACTCTGAAATCACCGTCGAAAATCCAGAGGCAATTCGCGGCAAGCGCGTGCTCGTCATCGAAGACGGTCCGACGCTCACGCACGGCGGCATGAGTTACGGCGCGGGCATGGTTGCGGCCGACGAACATGGTGCGGCCGAAATCGTCGACCCACGACCGTATGCGGTAGGGTCGATTGAAGACGCCTACACGAAATATCCGCACCTCGGAAAATTGATCCCGGCGCTCGGTTATTATGATGCACAATTGAAAGATCTGGAAAAAACAATCAAGAAGACACCGTGCGACGTCGTGTTGATCGGCAGTCCCATCGACATCCGGCGCGTGATCCAGATCGACAAACCCGCCATGCGTGTCCGTTATGACTTGGCCGAAGTCGGCGAACCGAATCTGAACACGGTGTTGGATGAATTTTTGAAGGACTAAAGAGCATCCCACTTTGGACTAAATAGAAAAAATATAATGATCACGAATAGTTACAATGCTCGCTCTCATAATATCAATTTATCGGATAAATTGATGTTAAGTAATCAAAAAATCGGTTTCAGCGGTTGAAAGGCGGTTGAAAGAATGAGGCGAACATTGTAGTCTTATCGTATGAAAGAACTTCACAGTGAACAATTTGTTGTCGACGCCAAAGGGAGGAAGGTAAGTGTTCTCCTCGACGTAGCCGCATACAATAAGCTTCTTGAAGACCTTCACGATCTTCAAGTCGTCGCACGCCGTCGAAATAATCCGAAACTGTCCTTGAAAGAATTCAAAACCCGCCTTAAAAAGTAGCATGGCCATCATGTATCACGTCGTCCTTGATCGCGATGTTACGAAAGACTTATCCGACATTCCAAAACGAATGAGTCAAAACATTCTTCGAAAAATTGAAAATCTTGCAAACAACCCGCGACCGCATCAATCGCAAAAACTCTCAGCAACGGAAAACGCCTACCGTCTTCGAGTGGGTGATTATCGGGTTATTTACACCATTGATGATTCCATGAAGGTGGTTACCGTCTATCACATAAGGCATAGGAAGGATGTTTACCGGTTCTTGTAACTACAACCCATTCCTATTGAGTGATTCAGTTTTTTAACGATTCACCATCGACAAGAATTCAACGAGGGGGACGGCCCCCGCGGGGGCCACGGCTTTTTTTGGTGGCTCGGAAACCCCATTCCCGCCAAAGGCCTCAAGCGCGACTTCGAGTTCACGGTGATCGGCGGCATAATCGGCGAGCGGAAGCCGTTGCACAATCGCTTCCCACGCCTGGCGAAGACTCGCCGCCCCCGCCGTCGGTCCCATCGGGTGATTGAAGACACCGCGACCACAAATAAAACCAAACTCATGGGACCGCAGTTTTTCAGAGACGAGCGGTAGCGTCCCGGCCCAGTCGCTTCCACCGGGCGTGGGCAACGACCGCTTGCAGTGACCAAAGGGTTCCGTACACGCATCAACCGTATCGAGGACTTCCTCCTCTTCCGTTTTCATGCGCCCCCCAAAACCGGGGACAATAATGAGATCGGCACCGGCAAGGCGTTGGAGTTTCGTGAGCACGATCGATGAAACGCCATAATACGGGAGCCGCGTCATCGGGGCGATGCCCGCAAAGTGGGCCACGACGGGAACGCTCGCGTGTTTCGCGAGCATGCGCAGTGCTGAGAGTCCCACAGGTTCGGCATTGACCATGACCGCATTGGCACCTTCCCGCACGGCGAGGTCATGGAGCTCCCGCAGGCGATCGACTTCATCGGTGATGTTGGCAAGATAGATTTTTTTCTCACCGGTGAGATCTTCTGCTTCTTTGCGTTTGCGTCCTACCTCGCGACAACGACGGATGAGCGGTGACCACGTCGTATCGCCCAACATTTCGTCATCTTTTGCGATATCGAGACCCCCGATCCAGCTTTCATAGGCAATCCCGGCAAACGATTTCGGATCAAGTCCAATGTTCGGTTTCACAACCCCTAAAAAAATGGGCCGATCATAGACATCGAGAATTCCCCGCAACCCTTCAATCCCAAATCGCGGGCCCTGAAAATCGGCGAGCCACGAGGCGGGAAAATCGATATCAACGAGCTTCACGGCACTAATCGCCTTGCAAAAGAACGCCCCCTCACCGCATACGGTTGTGAGGAGATTGGGTAGCCGCGGACCGATATTGATCTGGGGA
Source organism: Deltaproteobacteria bacterium (assembly GCA_016203825.1). Classification (GTDB taxonomy): domain Bacteria; phylum UBA10199; class UBA10199; order 2-02-FULL-44-16; family 2-02-FULL-44-16; genus JACQMA01. The sequence goes on from JACQMA010000100.1 coordinate 3,074, forward strand.
TACGCAAGACGCACGAGACCGCGATAAAAATGATCGCCCTTCGCAAAGGACGTCATAAACGACGGTCGTCGCGCCTCACTCAAGATTTCGAGGTGCACGACTTTCGCCGCATGACGCGGTCGATAGTCCTCGTCGATGCCGGGTCGTTTCCACTGCGCGGTCGAAAGTTCACAGGCAAGCTCGGCCACGGCGTGCTCTGGCTTCTCGGCCGTCTCAAACCAAAAAGTGAAAAAGAGATAATCATCGTGGATCAAGTCCTCTTCGTCGGCAAAGAAACCTTTGATATCCTGCTCGTTCATTATTTTCGCCTCTCGATCACAAACTGCGCGATCGCACGGAGCGGATCGGCGCGATCATCGAATACTGCGAGCGCGCTCACCGCCTGGTCCACGCAGGCACGCGCCTTTTTCTTGGCAGCACTCATACCAATGATCGCCGGATACGTTGCCTTGTTGCTGTCGATGTCACTGCCCACATCCTTGCCGATCTCGGCTTCGCTTCCTTCGATATCCAGAATGTCGTCGGCAATCTGAAAAGCAAGCCCCAACGCTTCACCATAAACTTGTAATGCGGTCACCTGTTGAGGAGATGCTCCACAGAGCTTCGCCCCACCCACGACGGGAACGGTGATGAGCTTTCCGGTCTTCATCCGGTGGAGTTGTTCAAGTTCGCTTTCGGTAATCTTTTTTCCCGTCGCCTTGATGTCCTGCACCTGACCACCGGTCATGCCTTTGCCTCCCGCCGCATCGGCAACGTCGCGCATGACCTCGAGAAGAATATTCGGATTTGCGTAAGACGATCGAGCAAGAATCGAAAAGGCTTCAACCACGAGGGCATCACCGGCGAGGATCGCCATCGCATCCCCGTAAACTTTGTGATTCGTAGGTCGACCACGGCGAAGGTCGTCATTATCCATCGCGGGAAGATCATCGTGGATCAGCGAGAACGTGTGGATCATCTCGATCGCGACCGCGAGCGACATGACATTCGCCGCAGCCCCCCCCACGGCCTCGGCACCGGCAATCGCGAGGATCGGGCGCAGGCGCTTGCCGCCCGCTTCGAGACTATAGCGCATGGCTTCGATCAATAATGGAGGAGTCGTTTCGGAAACAATTGCCGATCGGAGGGCTGCTTCAACCATCGCCCCCCGCTCGTTAAAATACGTCGCGAGATTCATGATGAAGGTTGATCTTTGGGTTCGAACGGAACCGCGGTAAGTCCACCGGAAGCGGTCCTCACGAGTTGTTCCACTTTTCCCTTTGCCGCGGTGAGCGACTTTTCGCACTCGCGGGCAATGCCGATTCCGCGCTCAAACGCCGCGAGCGATTCATCGAGTGTCAACTCTCCACCCTCGAGACTGCGCACGACCAGTTCAAGTTCCTTCACGGACTCTTCGAATGATCGGGTGACTTCGGTCGTTTTTTTGGTTCCCATGAGAGCGAATGTCTAGTCTCCCGACATGATCAAAGTCAACCCTTCATGAACCATCCCCTTACAAAAAACATTGCGCACCTTCGCCATTCTTCCTATAGACGCCCCAATGCCGCTGCCAGATCCAAAAGAGCGTCGCAAATATGCCCGCCTTGATTTGGCCCTCACTGTTGCCTATCGGGTCATTGGCCAGACGGGACAACAGCCGGCGAATCCCGCCGATGCGATCAGCCAGGATGTGAGTCTTGGGGGGCTGCGTCTCATGACGCCGACGGCCCTTCCGAACGGAACCGAAGTTGAACTCGACATCCACCTCGCCGACGACCAACAGCCGATCAAGGCCACCGGCGAAATCATGTGGCAGACGAAACTTTCGGGAACGAGTTACGAAACCGGAGTCCTCATCAAGGGCATGCCCGCCGAAGATCGCGGCCGCTTCATGTCCTTCGTCTTCGACCAGATGTCCAAAATGGTCATCAACGCACATTAACTTTACTGACGTTTGCCTGGGCCGTGCCTTCGTGGAAGAGGAGCTTGAGTTCCTCACCAAGTTTTAACTCGCGTGCGGAGCGGATGGAGTGGGCGTCGCCTGGGCGCTGGACGACGGCATACCCTTTGGCGAGGACGGCGAGTGGCGAGAGGTGATCGAGGTTCGAAAGTAATTTCGCAAGCTGCTGTCGCTGACGATCGATCGATACCGTGAGCGTGTAGACCAAGCG
>JACQMA010000012.1 GCA_016203825.1 Deltaproteobacteria bacterium
CCCAGCAACTTCTGATGCCACAGTGCGATAAGAAGGATGCAGGACGCTAACGCCCTGCGTATGGGCGAATGTTCGTCCATCAGGTACAAGCCGTCACCATGAAGAAACCATGCGTGTCAGGAATCATTGTTGGCTGCCTCCTCATGTCCTGCAGTGGTTCGGGCGGGAAGCTGAGCGGTTGGCAGGACGAGGTCTTTGACGTGACCCCGGTGACGGGTTCTGAGTCAAAGACCATCCTCGTGGCCAATCCCAGCACCTCGGACGAACAACATCTCCTCAGTGCCGGGTTTCTTCCCTACAGTAATAGCGAAGGACATTTTCGCATCGATGCGATCAAGGTGGGAGATCAAGAGGTGAGTCGTACGGATATTGTGATTCCTCCCGGCGGTGTTTTGCGAATCACCGTGAGCTACGTCCCCCAAAATCTCGAGACGACAAAAGCGGCCTACGGTGGTTGGCTCACGGGACAGCCGGAACAATGGGAGCCGCAACCGGTTCAAACGGGAGAGGCGAAACCCATCGAGGAAGAAAAGGACGTTGCCCTCCACCGAGCGCTCGTTGAACTCGTTTATGCAAAGCCGGAAGAAGGCATGGTGTATGTGCACCTTGTTGGTAAAGCCGTCGCCGGTCCTCAAGGTGAGATTGCGGCCGGTGGTCAACCCGGAGATTGTCATCCTGGCGATGGGACAGCGTGTTACTCAGGTGGATTTGCGATTGATATTCCCGCGCTTATCCCAAGTGGACCCAAAGACCTCGTGATGACCGGTGATATTCCGTTCACCATCTCGGAAGGATCGGCGTCGCTCATGATGGATGGTTTTCCGCACGTTCTCTTCTATTTACGCTCGACCGAAGTTCCGCAGCTTCCTTCAGGGGTCACGGCTACGTTGATTATCAGTGGTGCGCCGGGCGTGACAGCAGAGGGGTCGTTCGATGGGGCACGATTGGAACTTGCGAACGTGGCTTTTCGCATTCGCGTGGTGCTCGGTGAGCTGCAACCCGAGCAGATTACTCCGGGCCTCCCCGCCCTCGTTGATTTTGTGGTCAAGGACATTGAGATCACAACAACGGAACCGTATTCTCAAGGCAACATCACGTTGCACCTTGAGACCACGCTTGGGGAAGCGCCATCCGGCAACGAGCTCTTCGATCAATTTCTTTCGGGTGCTGCGATCACGGCGATCATGCAGGGGCAACTTGCGTTTTGATGGTTCCGCTTGTACCTTCCATAACCCCTCCCAACCTCCCCTTATCTATCTTAAGGGGAGGGACATTATAATCCCCCTCTTAGGATAAGAGGGGGCTGGGGGAGTTACAATCATGCTTACTTTCGATTTCACCAATTGCTGTATTCCCGAAGCCGAATTCGACGCCCTTCGTCCTGAGGTTCTGCGCGCGCATACGGTTTTTCAACAGTGGCGAAAAAGTGGCGATGCTGTCTTTTTCGATCTCCCCGATCTTCCCGGTTTGACCGACGGCCTTCATCAGAAGGCTAAGGAGATTGCCGAACGCTTTGATAATCTCGTGGTCTTGGGGATTGGGGGGTCGGCATTAGGACTTCGTTGTCTTGTGCAGGCACTCCTTTCGCCCTGGCACAACCTCCTCGATCGGAAAGGAAGAAAAGGCCGACCACGACTTTTCGTGTGTGACAACATTGATCCCCGCACCTTTGCATTACTCTTGGATCACCTCGACTTTTCGCAGACGTGTTTTCATATCATTTCAAAATCGGGTCGAACGATCGAAACCGCGGCACAATTTTTTATTGTTTTGAAATATCTGCAAGAAAAGATCGGGAAGTCATGGCGCGATCATCTGGTGATCACGACCGACGCTGAGGGCGGGGAACTTCGCCCCTTCGTAAAAAAAGAAGGCATTGCTTCGTTTTCACTCCCCGCAAAACTCGGTGGTCGGTATTCGGTACTCTCCGCCGTGGGTCTCTTTCCTGCGGCGGTGTTGGGAATGCCGATCGACGATCTCTTGAAAGGGGCGCGGCAGATGACGGAGCGTTGTGCCCACGCTGAACTCGACGCAAATGCAGCCTATCGACTTGCCGCCATTCATGCCCTTCTCGAGAAGCAGGGGAAAAAGATTTCGGTGATGATGCCGTATGCCGATGGCCTCTCTCTTTTTGCTGACTGGTATGTGCAACTTTGGGCAGAAAGTTTAGGGAAGGGTGGGAAGGGAACAACGCCCGTCAAAAGTTTGGGATCAACGGATCAACATTCCCTGTTGCAGTTGTACATGGATGGCCCCAACGACAAGGTGACGACGTTTCTTCGTGTGGAAAAATTTCATGATCAGAAGGCTATGACCACCGTTCGCGGAGTGAGTGAAAACTTTTCCTTTCTCGAGGGTCACGATTTAGGGACGATCCTCAATGTGCAGCAGCGAGCGACGGCGCAGGCGCTCGCCAAGGCGAATCGACCGAATCTGACCGTGACGCTACCGGAACTCAATGCGCGGCATATGGGCCAGCTCTTGATGGTTTACCAGATCGCCACGGCATTTGCGGGTGCCCTCGCGGGTAGCAACCCCTTCGACCAACCCGGTGTCGAACTCAGCAAAAAACTCACGCGTGAAATGCTGACTTCCAGTTAAAACCACACCGACTTTCGTTTGGCCAGTTCCGTTGTGATCATTCGTTGCACAGCTCCACGAATCGCTTCTGTTTTTTCTTCGACGAGGGATTGGTTGTCGGCGTCTTTGGGGCGGGCCTTCGCAAAACTCACCGGCTTTCCGAAAATGATCTTCCATTTGGTCGGGAGTGGAATGAGACCTAAGGGTCCAAGCCACGGAAACGTGGGTGTGATGGGAAAGTAAGGAAGTTTGCAGAGCTGCGCGAGTCGTTCTGACTTTCCGACGAGCGGATAAATTTCTTCAGCACCAATAATGGCAGTGGGAATAATCGGTGCTCGGGTTTGCATCGCAATGCGAACGAATCCCCCGTGACCGAAACGTTCGAGCTGATAACGATCTTCGTAAAATTTCCCCACCCCACGTACACCTTCGGGAAAGACGGCGATGAGTTGGTCATCGTCGAGCATGGCCCTGGCGTTTTCGCGCGATGCTCGCAATCCTCCGAGACGCTCCATGACCCAGCCCACACTGGGAAGATCAAAGACAAAGTCATCGACCAAAAAACGTACGGGTCGTCGTGTCCGTCCGCCTTTATTAAAAACCGCCAACGCCACCATGGTGCCGTCAAAAGGAAGTGTGCCCGAATGATTGGCGACGATCATCGCACGACCCTTGGTGGGAAGATGGGCGACGCCATCAACGGAGACACGGAAATATTGGTAGTAGAGAAACTGAAAGAAGGGGCGAATGATTTCAACGAAGGCCTCGTCACGCCCGAAACGGTCTTGGTGACTGCGGCGGAGCCATTCTTCCATAACGTCGCGTCCGGCACTGCCGACGGTCTTCACGAGGGCAAGGAGTTGGTGCCAGTTCATAGGAAACTCTGCGGACGGCTCGTGACGACGGCACGATAGGCGAGGCCGATGACGAACGTGATGACGGCATCGACGATAGCGGCAACGAGGTACACGAAGAGGCGCTCAACGGTGAAAAAGACAATGAAGAAACCAATGGCCGACAACAATTTTGCGACAATCACGACACGCGCAAAGGCAAGACGACGGACGACATCACGACTGGTGGTCCAGCAGACATAGCCAAAGGTGAGGGACGAAGAGACCGTCAGCACGCGCCAAAAAACTTCTTCATCGAAGGTGGGCAGTCTCGTCGGCCAGCCGACCAGGATAATACCGATGCGCGTGACGTAGACGAGAATCCATTCGGGGAACAAGGCAGCGACGAAGGCGATGAAGAGAAAAAACACCGTCATCAGCTTCATGAGGTTGATGAAGTGCCGTTCCTGTCGTGTGAGTCCCGCTTCTTTCATAAAAGATGATGGTCCCAATCTTTCCAGACAGGTTGATAACCCGCGTTGGCGATAGCATGAGCGACTTCTTGCGACGAACGTTGGTCCTCAAGATGAAATTGTTCTCCCGCCATTCCCGGTTTCATGTAGCCGCCAGGATCGGTGCGACTTCCCGCGCTCATGCGCGTGATGCCGAGCTTCATGAGTCCTGCCCGGAGTGCGGGCGGCTCGCGCGTCGAAAGCACGAGGTCGGCATCAGGAAGGGCAAGTCGTGTGGTGCAGATAATCTCGGCAAGCTCTTGGTCTGATACCGGATGTGTCGGCATGAAACCATCAACCGCAGGGGTGATGCGCGGAAAACTGATACTGACGGTTGACTGCCAGTGACGCTGGATCACCCCGCGTGCATGTTCGAGGAGTGCTGCAACATCCTTCTTCCAGTCGGCGAGACCCAGCAGCACGCCCAAGCCTAAGTGCCGCATCCCGGCTCGTCCTGCCGCATCAATCGAGGCGATGCGGTTATCAAAGCTCGCCTTGGGACCATAGTGATGCATCTGACGATAGACATCGCGGTCGTAGGTCTCCTGGTAGATGACAACGCCATCGTAGCCGGCTTCGTGTAATGTTCGATACGTTGGTTCATCGAAGGGTTGAACTTCGAGTGAGAGTTGCGAAAGTTGTGGACGAAGTCTTTGGGCGATCGCTACGAGAAACGGGAGATTGACGGCTTTTGGGTGTTCACCAGCGACGATGAGAATATGTTGGTGTCCCGATGCGATCAGCAGCTCGGCTTCTTTTACAACTTCATCGACGGTCAGCGTCTTGCGCACGATGGGGTTGTCGCGCTTGAAACCGCAGTACGCACAGTCATTCACACACTCGTTGGAAATATAGAGCGGCGCAAAAAGTTTGATCGTCTTCCCAAACCGTTGCACCGTGAGCATATGCGCGCGTTGAGCGAAATCTTCGAGGGAGGAGTTCATCTAAAAGCCAGTATGATCAAGCGGTTATGAACGTCAACCGATGATTTTCTTAAGTCCCCCCTCCCTTGATGGGAGGGGGTGTGGGGGAGGGTGGAGAAAACCCACCATTTTCGTAACCATTTTCGTAGCAACCTTTTTCAGAAATTGACGATAACACTGGTAGAGAGTATTCAGAAACCCGTAGGCTCATTATGGGAGGAAAAAAGTCATGACTTCACCGATCAGATTTGAAGCGCCGAAAGTTGCAAGTGGAGAGGAAGTAAAAAATTTTTCGAGGCTAACAGCAATAGCATGGGATCGAGATGAACCCATTCTCATCCAAGTAGATGGCTACCTTGATGTCGACAAGGATGGAAAGGATGAGTGTCTATTCTGCGCCGGTCAACAACCTCATAAGTCTACTGGGACTGGCTATCGAGGACGTCCGCTGCCTGATACGGGCGATCTTAGCTGTGGATTTCAGAGGGTGAAGCCTGATGGAAAGACAGAGGAAGATTTTGAATGGGCCTCAGATGGTTTCGATCTTGTTAAGCGCGTTGAAGATTTTCGTTACGGGGACATCGACGGCGACGGAGATACCGACGTTGCTTTCAAGATGACCGACGGCGCCATCTACGTCTATCACAACGTGACCTCGCTCCCCCCTCCACCTAAAAAAGCTGGATAAGCTAAGAGGATTTTCCACCCTCCCCTTGATCCCCTCCCATCAAGGGAGGGGAAA
>JACQMA010000101.1 GCA_016203825.1 Deltaproteobacteria bacterium
GAAGGAGGACGAGTCCACTGTAACGCTGCCACTTGACGGCCGACCCCACAAGAAACTGATCGATGACGATTTGAGCACCGTTTGCAAAATCACCGAATTGTGCCTCCCAGAGGACGAGTTTGTTGGGGTCGGCAAGGGTCTGGCCAAATTCAAACCCCATCGCGGCATATTCGGAGAGCAGACTGTTGAGGACTTCATAGTCCGCCTTGGCCCCGGTGAGATTGTTGAGTGGAACATAGCGGTGTCCCGTCTCGGCATCATGCAGAACGGAATGACGATGCGAAAACGTCCCGCGTTCGGAATCTTGGCCTGCCAGCCGGATGGCAACGCCATCTTCAATGAGCGATGCATACGCGAGTGCCTCGCCCATCCCCCAATCGAGGCCGCGTTTTTCTTCGAGCATCTCCTGCCGATCGGAGAGGAAGCGAACGATCTTGGGATGAGGGTGAAAGGTTTTCGGAAGTGTGATGAGTTGCCGACTGAGATCGAGAAGTCGTTTTTTGGCAATCGCTGTTTCCGTCGGCGCAAAAAAAACATCGCCTGTTGGAATCGGTTTCAAGGATCGCCAGCGATCGGCAAATGCGTCGGCCCGTTTTGAAATCTTCATCGAACGCGTTTCGGTAAGACGCGCTTCGAGCTCACCGGTGACCTTTTGTTGAAGGGCGGCCATATCTTCACTCGTGAGCACGCCGGCTGCGGTGAGGCGCGCTGCGTATTGCTCCAAGACACGAGGGTGCTGCATAATCTTCTGAACCATCGTTGGTTGGGTGAAGGCAGGTTCATCGCCCTCGTTGTGACCATAACGACGATAGCCGATGAGGTCGATGAAGACATCACGTTTGAACGTGATACGATACTGTGTCGCCAACTCCATCGCCCGGATGGCGGCATCGGGCTCGTCGGCGTTGACGCGAATGATCGGCGCTTGCAACATCTTGGCAATGTCCGTCGCGTTCGGAGTAGAACGACCATCACGGGGAAGGGCCGTGAATCCAATCTGGTTATTAATGATAAGATGAATCGTCCCACCGATCGTATAGCCGGGGAGCTCGGACATGTTGAGGGTTTCATAAATAATGCCCTGGCCGGCGAACGAGGCATCACCATGCATGAGGACGGGGATCGTTTGTGATCGATCAATATCATTTTTGAGTTTTTGTTTTGCACGAACAATTCCCATGACGACAGGGTTCACGGCTTCTAAATGACTTGGATTCGGAACGAGCGAGAGGTGAACTGTTTTTTCGTTGGACGTGGTGATGTTGCCCGAGTGTCCCAGATGGTATTTCACGTCACCGTCGCCCGGTGTCGTTTCTGTTTCGAGGTTCCCGAGAAACTCGGCGAAGATGGATTTGACGTCTTTCTGGAAGACAAACGCGAGGAGCGACAACCGTCCGCGATGGGCCGTTCCAAAAATTAACTCGTTGGCTCCCGCCTGGGCGCAGATCTCAATGAGACGTTCGGTCATCGGGATCATCACGTCGTTGCCTTCACCCGAGAAACGTTTGTGTCCCACGAAGCGTGTGTGCAGGAGGTGCTCCAGGACTTCGGTTTCCGTGAGTTTCAGCAGGACCCGTTTTTGAAGTTCTGCATCGAGGGGTTTAAGGAGGATTCCCGACTCCACGCGCTCTTGAACCCACTGGCGACTCACGGCATCGTCGATGTGACCGTATTCGACCGCGACCGTTGAACAATAGATCTGTCGGAGGAATGCGATGATATTTCCAAGCGTCGTTTCTTCTTCAAAACCTAAGAGTGCACTCGCCTTGACGGGACGATCGAGATCGCTCTCGGTTAACTCAAAGCGAGATGGTTCAAGCAGGGGATGGGATTTGGGAGTGCGATCGAGTGGGTTGATATCGGCGATCAAGTGACCAAGCGTTCGATAGGCCTGGACGAGTTGGAGGGCCTTCAGCTCAAAGGCAAGGTCCTCGGCGCCCAGGGCTTCTTGCCCGTCACTATACCGCATGCCCTCGAAAAACGAACGCCACGTGGGATCGAGGGTGACGGGATCGGATTCGAATTCCTGCAAGAGTCCATCAATATAGGCCGCATTGGCGGGATTGAGATAGGTCGTCACACGAATTCCTTATGGAAACCAAGAGCTTGTTTGAGATAACCCCGCTCCCCTGTCAAGCGGGAAGCCCTGCAAACGGCACTGGTTTTGCATCCTTCTCTTGCGATGCTCACGGGTGATTGGTCATCAAAGGA
>JACQMA010000096.1 GCA_016203825.1 Deltaproteobacteria bacterium
GTCATATGGTGACGGCTTTGACCTTCGTCTTTATCATCGGTTTTCTCTGCTACATTCTTCTCCCCTGCAATCCGCCACGCTATCTCATTCCCCATCTCTATTCGCATCCCCCAAAACTCTATGGTCTCTTTCTCTATGACACCCTTCAAGGGGCATGGGATGGGATGTCGGTGATCAGCGGCGGGGCCTTCCCAAGTCTTCACGTTGCCATTTCGAGTATTGCCCTCCTCTATGGATTTCGTTTGAGACACCTCTCCCGACTCTTTTGTATCCTCCACTTTGTGACCGCACCGCTGGTCGTTGGTGTCTGGGTTGCCACGATCTACCTTCGTCATCACTGGGTGATCGATATCGTTGCTGGTCTGGTTGTAGCGATCGTTGCGATGCTCCTTTCTCAGTATGCCCTTCGCTGGGGCATGCGAAAACGCCTTGCTCTTCCCCTTTCGGATTCCTAGAACACGCATCTCATGCTCTCACGCCTTCTTGCCTTTCCGCTCCGCATGCCTCGATTCACGTTGATCATTGTCCTTGCGTCGCTCGTTGTTTCCGGGACCCTCATTGGTCATCTTGAGCTTCGCAGTTCCCTCAAGGAATTGCTCCCGGAGGACTATCCAAGCGTGATCGAACTCAATCGTCTGGTTGATCGGATGGGTGGGGCAGGAATGCTTGTTGTTGTTGCTGAAGGACCCGATCCTTCGGCCAACAGGAAATTCATGGACGATCTTGCCCGTGAACTCTCGGATCTTCCTCCGGGAACCATCCGCCATATCGCCTATCGCGCCCAGGAGATCAGGCAATTCTATGAGGATCATTTTTTGTACTACCTCAATGTTGCCGACCTCAACACACTCGAAGAGAGAATTCGGCAGCGCATCAACTACGAAAAGATCAAACGTACACCTTTCTTTCTCGATCTCGACGTTCCTCCTGTCGAGGTGTCTCTCGATGATATGGTTCAGCGCGAACGAGAAGGATTTCGTTCCCCCGTGAATACCGTCGATGATTACTTCGGTGGTGAATGGGGGAGAATGCTCGTCATGCTCATCCGTCCTTACGGATCGAACGTGAGTGTGGAGTCGGCACGCACGTTGATGGCAACGGTCAAGGAGGTCACTGCGCGCCTTGACCCCTCTTCTTATGCGGCACCGGTCACTGTTGGCTTCTGCGGTAATGTCACGAGTACCATTGAAGAATACGAAACTCTCAAACGGGACATCCTTTCAACGACGCTTCTCTGTATCAGTCTCATCGCTTTCGCCATCACCCTCTACTTTTTACGTTTGAGGGCTGTCTTCGTCCTGGCGGTGACGCTCTTCGTCGGCATTGTTTGGGCCTTTGGCCTGACCTCGTGGATCATCGGATATCTCAATGCTCAAACGGCCTTCTTGGGATCGATTATTGTTGGGACCGGCATTAATTACGGCATCATCCTCCTCGGCCGCTATTGGGAGGAGCGAAGACGCGAAGAATCAAGGAAGGGTGCCATGCGGATGGCGATGGAGAGAACAATCCTCCCGACATTCCTTGCGGCTGCAACGACTGCGGTTGCCTTTGCTGTCCTGGGACTTGCGGATATTCGGGGGCTTTCGCAATTTGGATTTATCGGGGCCACAGGGGTGATGTCCTGCTGGATGGCAACCTATACAGTCCTCCCTCTCATGACGTTATACTCCAAGAAGAAGGGTCAAGATGAACGCCGACAAAATCCCCCAAATCGTCGGAGTCCCATTTTTTCGACCCTCTCCCATGTTGTCCAGCGATGGCCTCGTGGGGTCATCATGCTTTCGATGGTTGCACTTGGTCTCTCTCTCTGGGCGACCATCCGGTTTCTTCCGGAGGCCATCGAATATGATTTCACGAAGCTTCGAAACCGCGAGAGTGTTGAATCGGGGACAGAAGCGCTCGAACGACGTGTTGCGAAGCTCTTTAAAGACTCGATGACTCCTGCGGTCGTGCTTCTCGAGGATCCCCGTGAAGGGCCGGAACTCTGTGAGGCAGTCCAACAACAAAATGAACGCCTTCCTCTTGACGAGCGAAGAGTCGGGAGTTGTCATGTCGCCCAGGACCTCCTCCCTGATCATCAGGAAGAAAAGATTGTTGTTCTGAATCGTCTTCAATCACTTCTTGATGAACATATTGTCACGCAACTCAAGGGTGAAGCGCGTGATCGTATTGAACGCGTGAGGAAATCAATGATCGGTCGTCCTCTCACCATCGACGACCTTCCCGATGCGTTGGCGCAACCCTTTACCGATGTCGAGGGGGGAAGAGGAATGATCGCTTTCATCAATCCTCGTCCCGGAATGCTCCTCTCCGACGGACGCAACCTCCTTCGGTACGCCGAGACCATTCGGGAGATTCGCCTTCCTTCGGGTGCCATTCGTCGGCCGGCGGGAGAGATGCTCATTTTCTCGGATCTCGTTGGCATTATCAAACGAGAGGCTCCCCTCCTCACCATTGCTTCGTTTCTTGGTGTCGTCGTGTTTGTCTGGTGGGCAGTACGAAGTCGAAAACTCGCAGCGGTCATCATCGGATCACTTTTGTGGGGAGTTGCTCTCATGATCGGCATTTGTTTCTCACTGGGTATTCGCCTCAATTTCTTCAATTTTATTATTCTTCCGCTCACCTTCGGCATCGGTGTCGACTATGCGATCAATATCGCCTTGAGAATCAGGCAAGAAGGAGAAGAAGGAATTGGTGCGGCACTCAGGCATACCGGCGGAGCGGTCTTCCTTTGTTCGCTCACAACGATCATTGGATACTTTGTCCTGACATGGGCGACGAACCAGGCCCTTGCAACGTTTGGACTCGCTGCGGTTATTGGTGAAATCAGCTGCCTCATAGCGGCCCTTGTGATTCTTCCTGCGTGGATGGTCATCGAGAGTCGAGGGAGAAAGCGCAAGGTCAATACGTGAAAATTTTCGCCATCGTCCTCTTTGCTGTCGGTTGCCTGTGGTGGCCGTCAACGGCATCCTCACAAACCTCGCTCAACGCTTCGCCGGAAGATGATGTTTATCGTACCATCGATGTTTTCGTTGCCCACAAACTTGTCAGGAACACGATTGTGGGGCAAAGACCGTACTCGAGGCAAGAGGTTGCGAGGCTCCTCCGCGAATCACGGAAGGCATTGGAACATCGGAAAGAGGACCCCTCGTATTTTTATTTGGCGAGTCTCCTCTCGCATCATGAGAGGTTCTATCGTCATGAGTTGGAGGAGGAACAAAGGGGGGTCGAGATCAACGCCTTTTCTGAACTAGATTTTTCCGTCCTCTACCAGAGTAGCGAACCTCGCATCATTCCCGATAACGGGGAGGGGGAGATTGATGCCGTCGTCACTTCGTTTGATCACGATGACCAGGGAAAAACCTTGGTGAATGGTGGAAACGCATTGGTGTCATCAAAGCATCAGGCTTTTTTTTCTCCTTACCTCGCTTTTGATTTTGAACCGCGCCTTGTCTTTCCGATGTCAAGGCAGGTCGATCAATCGCCATCTGTAACCGTCCATCGTCTCTATGCCAAGACGGGATGGCGCAATATCGAAGTTGAAACGGGTCGAGACAACATACTGTGGGGACAGGGCGAATATGGAGGACTCATGCTTTCGGCCCACGCACGACCCCTCGATATGGTGAAGGTGACGAATCCTCACCCGTGGCAAGCGCCATGGATGTTGAAATACCTTGGGCCGATGCGGTGGACCTTCTTCATGGCAAATCTTGGCCCCGAGCAAGTTCATTCGTATCCTTATTTTTATGGTCTGAAATGGTCACTGCAGCCTTCTCGATACTTTGAGATGGGTCTTTCTCATACGATCATCATGGGAGGTGACGCCGCGCCGAGTGTCACGTGGTGGGAGCCGATTGCGGAGATTTTTCCCCTTCATAAATGGGGGGGGCGGAACATCGGGGCAAACGATATTGCCAACAACGCATGGGGCTTCCTCGATTTCCGTGTGACGATTCCACCACTTCGATCCCTCGTCCTCTCCTACGATGGCTACATCGAAGACTCTATCGTCAGGGCCTTGCGACTTCCCGACAACATCCTCAACCAGATGAGCTTCGTTGCGGGGACCTATCTCCCACGTCTCGACACCACAGGGAAGTGGGGTCTTCGGCTCGAGTACCACCACATGGCACCCCTTTCGTATCGACACGGCAATTGGCTCTCAGGTTATACCCTCAACCGGCGGGTGATTGGAGATCCATTAGGTCCCGGTGCTGACGCCGTTACTTCAACACTCTTGTGGCGCCCCGTTCCCCGCTGGCAGGGGCGACTCGGTATTGCCTATGAAGATTTTGACAGCTCTCAATATTATACGCAGACAAATGCGAGCGGGGGAGGCGATCGCATTTTGGTGGCGACTACGGGCATTCATGAACGTCGGTACCGTGCTACCCTGGGAGGAGAATGGTGGTTCAAAAAAAACCTGCGCCTTCACGGTGAAGCGGGGTATGAGCGTATTCAGAACGGAAATTTTGAATCAGGTCATGACATCAATAATGGTCTCATTGAAGCGGGGCTTTCGCTCGCATTTTCGCCCTGATTCTTGTAGAAAAAGCATCCATGACCCTTTCGCCGCGCCAAGAACTTCTGACCCTCCAAAAACGGATCTTTGCGGATAATCAGCGGGTGATTGAGAGCTCTATTGAAGTGAGCGAGCGGGGGTTTGCTCAATACGAACGAACCTATCAACGCGCCGTCGCGCGGTTCGATCGAGCGGCGACGCATGAGGAGATGCTCAAAGCGATCCTCAAGGCGAACATTATTTATGTTGGCGATTATCATACCCTCAATCAATCCCAGCGGTCGTTTCTGCGGATTTTGAAGGCGATTGTCAGTCGCGACCGGAATTTTGTGGTGGGACTCGAGCTCATTCACGCGCGCCACCAGAAACTCCTTGATCGATTTGTGGCGGGGAAGGTGAGTGAGGATAGCTTTTTGCGCAAGATTCGTCTCGAAGAACACTGGGTTTTTGACCTGTGGAGTAACTTTAAACCACTTTTTGATTTCTGTCGGTACCATCACATCCCGATGCTTGCGATCGATGCGGCCCCGCGAGGGGCCTCGGTGAGGGTTCGCGACCGGGCAACCGCGGAGCTCCTTGCCGATTATAGCGAGCACCATTCCGAGCAACGCATGTTTGTGTTTATCGGCGATCTCCACATTGCCCCATCGCATCTTCCGCGCGATGTGGAACGAGCCCTCCGCCGTCGTCAACGAACGGTCCAAGACCTTGTGCTCTATCAGAGTAGTGTGAAAATCTATTGGGAGCTTGCACGCCGAGGGCTTGAGGATCGTGTCGATGTCGTGAGGATCGATGATCGGAGTTTTTGCCGGATGCACACCCCGCCGATCATTGCGCAGCGCTCGTATCTGAATTGGCTGGAGCATGAAGAGGGGGAGATCGATTATGCGGATGCAAAACACAGCTTCTTGGAAATCGTTGATCACATCGGTCGCTTTTTGCGGATCCGGTTCTCTCCTTCTGATTGCGAGTCCGTCGATGTCTTTACCGCGGGCGACATGAGTTTCTTGGAGCGACTGCGCGAGATGAAAATATTTTCTCCGCGTGAACTCGCGGTGATCAAGCGTCAGATTGCGTCCAGCGAGAGTTATTATATTGCCAAGGCGCGCGTCGTGTATCTGGCGAACCTCTCGATCAACCACGCGGCTGAAGAGGCCGCGCACTTTATGAAGAATGTCCTGTCCGGACCCGAAGAGCCACGCGAGATGATCGATGCCTTCTACGCGAATGTCCTCCATGAGGCCCTTGGATTTTTTGGTTCGAAAATCGTGAACCACAAGCGCAAATGCCATCACGAACCTGATTTTCGAAAACTCCACGTCTTTTTTTCGAAACATCGTATTCCGCAACATCGTCGTCTTGAGGCGGAAGCGACGGAACTGCTCCTGCGGTATCTTGCTCTGGAACGACAGGGACGTCCACTCGGTTCACTTGGAGTTTTTCACGTCCCCATGGAGCTTTTTCTCGCGGTGACGCATGCCTTGGGCTATATGCTCGGCGAGCGTTTGTACTATGGTTTGCTCGACGGTGTGATCAGTCGAAAATCCGTTCGAAGCCTCTTTCAAGATCCGTGGGAAGGCGAGGGGGAGCCGTTCGCGGTCTACTGGGACCTGCGGCAGAAATTACGGCAGGTCGTCATTCCAAAACGTATGTGATTACGAATAATATTCCCTGCCCAAATGCGTAATCGGTTCTTCGCCCATCAGGTAGCGAAGCGTGTTCTTGAGCTTCGTCTCCTGGATGAAGAGGTTGTGTTCGGGATAGAGACCGGCGGCCACCATGGGTGATTTGTAGTAGAACGAGAGCCACTCCTGGATGCCTTTGAGTCCCGCGCGTTTGGATAAATCCATCAAGAGGGCAAGATCCAAAACGAGGGGGGCGGCGAGGATCGAATCGCGGCAGAGGAAATTGACCTTAATCTGCATCGGATAGCCCATCCAGCCGAAGATATCGATGTTGTCCCAACCTTCCTTGTTGTCCCCGCGCGGCGGGTAGTAATTGATGCGGACGACGTGACACATATCGCCATAGAGTTCGGGGTTGAGCTCCGGTTGCAAGATCGTATCGAGGACCGAAAGCTTGCTCTCTTCTTTTGATTTGAATGAACCCGGATCTTCCAAGACTTCGCCGTCACGATTACCGAGGATATTTGTCGAATACCAGCCCTCGATCCCCAAGAGGCGTGCACGAAATCCCGGTGCCAAAATCGTCTTCATCAGGGTTTGACCCGTTTTGAAATCTTTTCCCGAAATCGGGGCCCCATTTTTTTGTGCGAGCTCCTGAAGGGCGGGGGTGTCGACACTCAGGTTCGGGGCGCCATTGGCGTAGGGGATCCCGAGCGAGAGGGCAGCGTAGGCATAGATCATCGACGGTGAGATATCGGGGTCGTTCGTTTCCAAGCCCTTTTCAAATGCCGCGAGTGTTTGGTGCACGGGTTTTAAGGGACTGTACATCTCCGTTGAACCACACCACACGACCACACAGCGATTGACGCGCTCGCGATCACTAAAACTCTTGATGTCATCTTTGAGTTGCTCGGCGAGATCGCGTTTCGTCTTTCCCCGTTTCACGTGAGTGCCATTCAGTTTCTTGACCCATGTTTGTTCAAAGACACCCGGCATCGGTTTGATGGCGGAAAGTTCAGCTCGTAAAGGTTCGAGATGCTCTGTGCGAAGGACTTTGGCCCTCGTTGCCGACTCGTAGGCGTTATCGGGGAAGATATCCCAAGCCCCAAAGACGATATCGTTCAAGCTCGCCAGGGAGACAAAATCTTTGACCAGCGGGGTACGATGATCGGTCCGTTTCCCCAACCGAATGGTCCCCATTTGGGTGAGTGACCCGAATGGCCTCGCGAGACCCCGCCGAATGGCCGTTACACCGGCAATAAAGGTGGTGCTGACGGCCCCTAAACCGACGAGGAGGATGCCGAGTTTTCCCTCGGCGGGTTGAATGGTCTTTGGAGGTTGTGTATTCATAGGGGGGTGCTTCTAGCAGGCCTCAAAATGGAGCACAACGTGTTTTCGAAAAAACCTAGCAACTTTTTTTGAGGGGATGCGATAACAAGGATAGACGAGTCATAACGAGGATTTCACTATGATGATCAAGTGGTTAGGACAGATTTTTGGCAAGACGTCACATGAGGCGACCGAACAGGGGGTTAACCATCTTATTGATCTTCCCCATCACGTCCTTTCTGAGGATGCCGCACGTCATTATGCCGAGCTCGATGGGCTCATCAAATCGGGATGGCCGGCCGTGAAACGGGAAAAGGTCAAAAAACGTGTTCGACGAAGGGTGTGGGAGGTTATTGCACGTTCATTTCGACCGGATGATGACATGGTCGAAGAAATCACCGAGCGCATCGTCGATGCGGCTGAAGTAGACCCGTATTATGAAGCGATGTTTAGTCGTGATGAATCTGACAACGAAGTGACGCGTTAACCCTTCGACACGCTCAGGGCGCGCGAGAAACTTCGTCGAGGAAATTTTCCCGCAAGGCATTTTTTCGATCCGTCGTTCCCAACAAGAAGAGACCAATACTAATCCACACGACAGCGCGCATGCGTTTCGCAATTTGAATAGTAATGCCAATCGCAGGATTGAATCCCAAGATGTAAAGAACCCCCCCGTACGCTCCTTCCAACACGCCTAAGGCACCCGGAACGAAGGCAAAAACGAGGTTGACCATCGGGGCCAGGGCGCACAAGACAAGGGCCGCAAAAAGGGTGAACTGACTTTCGACCGCCCTTCCGGCGATGAAGATTTCGAAGATGCCCAAGAGTCGCCCGAGCGTGTGACACCCAAAGGCAATCCAAAAATTGCGCCGACTCGATTCGTAAAAATCGACGATATGGCCGTCGAGTTCCTCGAAACGCGCCACCGTTTCCTCTGAGAATTCGCGTTTGAATCCGAGTTTTACGGCAGCGGAAAGGATGACGCTAAAGAGGCCCTTTCGCTGGTGGATGAAGATAAACGTCATAAACGTGATCGCGACCGTGAGGGCGATGGGGACACCGTACTGGATATTATCGGGGAGATGTTTTACGCGTAAAAAGGAGGCCATGATGCCGATGATCACGACGACGAGGGTGGCCATGATGTGCAGCGTGCGATCGACAACGACGGAGGCTGCTCCCTCGGTGACGGAATAGAAACGTTTGAGAAGATAAATACGCAACGGGTCGCCGCCGACGAAACCAAGGGGGGTGAGTGTGTTCACGGCTTCGCCGGAGAGTTTGATGCGAAAGAGTTGCCAGAAGGGAATCGCGGCCGAGATCCGTTTCAGCACTTGCCGCCACGCAATGGTGTAGAGGGAAAACCACATGAAGGCGAGGATGAGAATCGGGAGAAACGACCAACCAATATCACGAATATACGAGAGAATGGTTCCCAACCCCACACGGTGCAAGAGATAGGTCAGGAGTACGGCGCCAACGAGCAGAAAGAGAATGCGGGCGACGGTCAGCGGTGATGAAGTTTTCATCGGAGGAACTCAGGTATTTCGCGAAGAGTTGCTTCCGCATGCGCCAAATCTTCCGGCGTGTCGACTTCAAGCCATGGGATGCCCGAGACATCGCCAATCGAAACATCAACATCCTGATGGGCGAGATGTCCCAAGACCCACTCAACCGGTGCCCCATCGCCATGTTCTTCAATGACTTCGGAGATCGCCTGTTGATACCGCGGAAGGAGTTGGGCGCCGACGGTCGTCATGCCGATGTAGCCGCCATCGAAGGTCGAGAGTGTTTTTCGAATCGCTGCAAGCGTTCCGCCAGTACGCAGATGGACCTTCATGTCATCGGGTCCGAGGGGACGATCGAAGTCACAGATGGCCGTGATCCCCTTGGTGGTTTCGAGAAGGCGGGGCAGCATGCGCCGTGGATAGATGTGATCAACGTTCATGAGGAGAATGTCACCACGCATAGCCGGAATTGCGGTCGCCAGCGAAAGAATACTCCCTGCTTCAAAATGAGGATTGTGGAGTGTCGCGACGCCCGGACATTGCTCTTTGAGAAACCCCGAAAGACGCCCTCCTCGATACCCCGTAATGACCGTGCGACTGGCAATGTTTGGGTGATCGAGAAAATCCATGACCCGCAAGATCAGTTCTCGACCGGCAACCGGGACCATCGCCTTGGGGCGGTCTGTGGTGAGTTCACCCAGTCGATCGCCGAGACCGGCGGCGAGAATAATGGCGTGGATCATGGAATGAGGGCCTGGAGTTCAAGAAGATTGGTGATGACCTGCGTTCCGGGGAGACGATCGCGAAATGCTTCTGGTGTAAACGTCCCGACCTTGGCGATAAAATCAATGCCGGCGGCAAGGGCCCGATCGCCGTCGTGGAGAGAGTCGCCGACGAAAACCATGTCGGATCGATCGACGTCAAACGTTTGTTCGATACAGCGAAAGTGATCCTCCCCTTTGCTGAAATTCGGTCGCCAGCCAAGGACCAAGTCAAACGCGATGCTTGCTTGCTCCACATAGGCATCAACCAACGCTTGGGAGTTATTTGATGAGACGACCGATTTCAGTCGTCGCTGGTGTAACCACACAAGCGCTTGAGAGGTTCCCGTAAAGAGGGGGCTGTGAAAATAGGTTCGTTTTTTTTGGTCTTCAAATTCGAGTGCAGCGCGCGTGTTCGCCTGGTGTTCTGGAAAAAGAACTTCGAGCTGGTCGCAAAAGGGGCGGCCCGAGCTCTCGATGTAGA
>JACQMA010000102.1 GCA_016203825.1 Deltaproteobacteria bacterium
GGAAGAACAAGCTCGTCAAATATGCGGTTCCCGAGCTGCTCTCGTATCAACGCGCAACGCGCGAAGTGAGTCACCCAAAAACAGAAGAAGTTTTGGTCAAAAAGGGTGGAAAGTTTACGCGTGCCGCGATTGAGAAAATTTCGAAGGTCAAAAACTTTCCAATTCCGATTGATTTTGAAGAGATTGAGGGACGTGTTGCTGCACGTGATATCGTCGATCCGGCAACGGGCGAAGTCGTCCTTGGCGTCAATGAAGTCCTCACCCCCGCTGTGTTTGACGAAGTCCTGAAACGTAAGGTCAAGGAACTTCCACTCTTGTACATCGACAATCTCAATGTGGGGCCTTACTTGCGCAACACACTCCTCATCGATAAATGCGATACGCCGGAACAGGCGAAACTGGAAATCTACAAGCGCTTGCGTCCCGGAGATCCGGCGACTCCTGAAGGGTCAACGACTTTCTTTGAGAACCTCTTCTTCAATCCTGAGCGCTATGATCTTTCTCGCGTTGGGCGCCTGAAGCTCAATTACAAATTTGGGTTCGATGTTCCCCTGGAAGTCGGCACCCTCCGCAAAGAAGATATTCTTGAAACGATTCGTTATCTCTTGAAACTCAAAGACGGAGAAGGGGAGGTCGACGATATCGATCACCTCGGCAACCGTCGTGTTCGCTTGGTGGGTGAGTTGTTGGAGAATCAATACCGCGTCGGTCTTGTTCGTATGGAGCGAGCGATTCGTGAGCGCATGAGTCTCCAGGATGTCGAGACGCTCATGCCGCATGATTTGATCAATCCCAAACCGGTCTCGGCCGTGATCAAGGAATTTTTTGGTTCGTCACAGCTCTCGCAGTTTATGGATCAGACCAATCCGCTCGCAGAAGTGACTCACAAGCGACGCCTCTCGGCCTTGGGACCGGGCGGTCTTACGCGCGAACGCGCTGGTTTTGAAGTCCGAGACGTTCACACGACGCACTATGGTCGTATCTGTCCGGTAGAAACACCGGAAGGACCGAATATCGGTTTGATTTCTTCGCTCTCCGTTTACGCGAAGGTCAATGAATATGGATTTATTGAAACGCCGTATCGAAAGGTGATCGACGGGCGTGTGACCGACGATGTTATTTCCTGCTCAGCCCTCGAAGAAGGGATGCAACCGATTGCGCAGGCGAACACGCCATTGGATAAAAATGGACGATTGGCGACGGACAAGGTCCTGTGTCGTGTCCACGGTGAGTTTATGCTCATCGATCGTGACCAGGTGAAACTCATGGACGTGGCACCCCAACAGCTTGTGTCGATTGCTGCAGCCCTCATTCCCTTTTTGGAACACGATGACGCGAACCGCGCCCTCATGGGTTCCAACATGCAACGTCAGGCCGTCCCCCTGCTCAAGACCGCCGCTCCTCTTGTGGGAACGGGTATGGAACGAGTTGTGGCTCGTGATTCCGGTGTCACGATCGTTGCCAAGCGCGACGGTCTGGTGACGGATGTCGATGCCAATCGCATTATTGTTCAGGCCAGCGGCGACAAGAAAAAGGGATCGGACGTCGATATCTATAATCTTCTCAAGTACCAGCGCTCGAATCAGAGTACCTGCTTGACGCAGAAACCCATTATTCGAAAGGGCGAGCGCGTGAAGAAGGGCGATGTCATCGCTGATGGTCCTGCAACGGAGTTGGGTGAACTGGCTCTGGGTCAGAACGTCGTCGTTGCCTTCATGCCATGGGGCGGATACAACTTCGAGGATTCGATCCTTGTCAGTGAACGGCTCCTCAAAGAAGACACATTTACGTCTATCCACATCGAAGAATTTGAGTGTACTGCGCGCGACACGAAGCTTGGAAAAGAAGATGTGACGCGTGATATTCCCAATGTCGGTGAAGAGGCCCTCAAGGACCTCGATGAGTCAGGAATTATTCGCATCGGGGCCGAAGTCAAACCAGGTGACATTCTCGTCGGCAAGGTGACGCCGAAGGGTGAAAC
>JACQMA010000103.1 GCA_016203825.1 Deltaproteobacteria bacterium
GAACAGCGGTTAGAGCAGGGGAAGATCGGAGAAGGTTTTTGAGTTGAATGAGTGCGACCCCTGCGAGAATGGTCAGTGCACCTATGACTTCATGTCCTGCAGGAATTCTTCCAAAATAAAGAAAATCCCCGAGAACGGCGACGAGTGGAATGAGATAGGTGATGGAGCTTGTTCGTACGGAACCGAGTTTTCCAAGAAGCGAGAAGAAAATAATCCAAGCGATCGCCGTTGAACAGAGGCTGAGATAGAGAACGGCTGTCAGGGCTCGCCATGAGTGGAAGAAGGGGGCGACGTTTGGAACTCCTTCGAAAACAATCGTCGCAACAAAGAGCAAGAGCAGGCTTGAAAAATGTTGATGAATGATCATGGCCGACTGCGGAATGGTAAAACGGCTCGCGAGCAGGGCACGACTCATCACCGTTCCGATTCCGTAGCACAGCGCCATTCCCGTAACGGCAAGCGTTCCCAACACTTCAGGATGTACGGTGGGGAGGAAGATCTTTGGCCAAAAAATGATGACCAGTCCCGTCAAGGCGATCATCATACCGATCAATTTTTGAATTGAGATATGTTCCGTATGCCGAAAAAATATTGCGGCGAGAAGGAAAGTCCAGAGGGCTGTCGTTCCATTCAGAATGCCGGCAATGCCGGGGGTGACGCTTTTCTCGCCCCAAAAGAGGAGAAGAAACGGAAGGCCTTGGAGAAAAAGGCCAGCGGTCCAAACGCGAAGCCGCGCCTTGGGCGGGATAGTGGTTGGTTTTCCCCACAGTCGAAAGATGATCAGGAGAAAGACGAGTGAGAGGGTAACGCGGAGAAGAGCCGCAAAGATTGGCGGCGTGACACCTACCGCAATCTTGATGGCTACAAACGAACCTCCCCAAAAGGTGCCGAGAAGAAGGAATGAGAGGATATTCGTAATCACTGAGCTGGATATGGTTTGTGGACCGCCGCTGGTTTCACATAACGCTCGACGGCCTTGCGACTTCCTTTGATCCCTAAGCCTGTGAAGATGGTCGTAAAGAGTTTTTGAAGATCACCCATCAGAGCTGAACGCGTCTTGTCGTCGAGGGACCACAGTTCCTTCTTGAAGGGTCCGAAACCTTTCTTGCGTGTTTTGTAGTAGAATTGTTCCGGTGTCCAGTCGGGTTTGCGCTCAGAAGCACAGTTTTCATCGAGCCAACGGTAGATTTTTTGCTTGAGGTCATTCGGAAACGCCGTCGAATCGTAGAGGGTATTCTGAAATGCAGTTGCAAGGTGGACCTCGACGGCCTGACATTTTGCAAAATTGCCGAAGGCCGATTCAGGCAGGGTCGAGGCCCCATGCTGAACCGCACCTCCAATTTTAAACTGTGCCCTTGCCGTCTTTCCCAGTTTTTCAAGGACATCGAGATCGAGTTTCACCTTGGCGATCGAACCATCGGGAAGGACGACACCACCATGCTCGGTCCCCGTTTGGACCGAAATCTTGCTGATGCCGGTGAGTTTGCCCTTGGTGTTAAGCGCGCCACGGTAACCTTCCATGAAGGCAACGAGTTCTTCGACCGTTGAATTCTTCCCTCCCACTTCGCCGATTTCGGCGCCAACGGAAACCGTGACGCCCTTGGGCTCGACCCTTCGAATGTGGGCCGTGAGCTCCGCGGCGACTTCGAAGTTTGCCCGTTGTTGTTCGAGGATGGTCGATTTGGAGAGATCGACGAGCGTCGAGGAATCGACGTCGATATTATAGAAGCCAGCCGGGACGGCTTCATCGATCAATTTTTTGAGCCCATCGACTTCCTTGGTGCGGTCGGCCGTGAAATTTTTTGCATTGGCCTGAAAGTGATCACCTTGAACAAAAACGGGGGCGCGATAGTTCTCGCGGAGTGCCGCGGCGAGGACACACGTGGCGTATTCGCCAGGTCGTTGCATCGTATAGCTGATTTCGCTCTTGGCGATCTCAAAAAGACAGGCCGTCGCATCCATCGATTGGAGTGTGCGGAAAATCGTGCGAGCGGTGTCATAGGTAAGGGCCCGAATGTTGATCGCGGGGGTCGTCATGTCCTTCCAGCCATCCGTTGCGCGGGCCATATAAAAATCGTTGATCGAGGCGGCCGGGGAACCCAAGAGTTGAGATGCCTCCCAGATTGTCCAGCGGGCAAGATTTTTTTCGGATTCATTCTCGGCGAAGACGGCATCCCAGACAAGCCGATCGACGTCCGTTTTTCGGAAACGGTCCTCGTTGTCGATGGTCAACGTTCCATTCGTGATCGTAAAAGAATTCATGATAACCTCCTAGGTCAATTTTTCCAAGGCGTCCTTGATCTTCTTGATCCCCTCTTCAATGTCTTCTCGCGATGTGGCGTATGACAACCGAATATACCCCGGTGCGCCAGAAGCGCTACCGCCTACCACGGCCACGTGAGCCTGCTCAAGCAGATATTCCGCAAGGTCGGCATCGGTGGTGACGGGTCCGTTGGGACTACGTTTTCCTAAATAATATTGAACATTTGGGAAGTGAAAAAATGCCCCTTCGGGAAGGTGGGCCGTGATCTTTGGAATGGCGGTGAGTTGCTCATGCATGAGATCGCGGCGAGTAGCAAATTCCTTCACCATTTTCTTCACGTCATCTTGAGGGCCCAAGAAGGCTTCGGCGCAGGCTGGTTGAATAAAGGACGTGATCGATGAAATCTGTTGGCCCTGGACGGTCTTCATCTTGTCGATGACTTCTTTGGGGCCCGCGGCAAAGCCCATGCGCCAGCCCGTCATGGCATATGTTTTGGAAACGCCATTGACCGTGATGGTTGAGGCCCTCGCTTTATCCGAGAGGGTTGCGACAGATGTGTGCGTGAAATTCCCGTAAATGAGTTTTTCGTAGATTTCATCGGAGATGATAACGAGGTTGTGGTTGACGGCGATATCGACGAGGGCTGCGAGTTCATCGCGTGGGTACGCACTACCTGTCGGGTTGCAGGGACTATTCAGGATCACCACGCGTGACTTTGGTGTGATGCTCGCTTCAAGTTGTTTTGGGGTCAGTCTAAACTTACGCGTTGCATCCGTGGTAACGATTTTGGGAGCGCCGCCTGCAATTTTTACTTGTTCCGGAAACGACACCCAGTAGGGGGCAGGGATGATGACTTCATCACCTTCATTGAGAAGGACGAGGAGGGTGGTGAAGATCGCATCTTTCGCTCCACACGTAATAATGATTTCTTCTTTGGTGTAGTCGAGGTGGTTATCGCGTTTGAGTTTTGTCTGCACGGCCGCGATGAGTTCGGGAATACCACCGACCTGTACGTACTTCGTCATCCCGCGATCGAGGGCCTTCTTGGCTGCTTCTTTAATGTGAAGAGGTGTATCAAAATCGGGTTCGCCCGTAGCAAAACTGATCACACGATGCCCCGCTGCCGCAAGGGCCTTGGCCTTTGCCGCCATGCCCAATGTTGCCGAAGGTTGGACGCCCTGAACGCGTTTGGAAAGTTGAATCATGTTCGTAATTTTTCCTTCAACTTCCGTTCCACAATCGGATGGATCATGCCCTTGCCTTCACCACCGAAGGCGATGATTTCTTTAATGATCGACGAACTCAAGTGGGCGTATTTTCCTTCGGTGAACATGTAGATCGTTTCGAGTTTGGGCTCGAGGGTCTTGTTGGCGAGCGCCATCTGCGATTCGTATTCGTAATCGCCCATGGTGCGGATGCCGCGCAGGAGCGTGAACACGCCACGTTTTCGGGCATAGTCCATGAGGAGCCCTTCAAAGACATCGACTTCAACGTGTTCGTTGCCTTGAAAAATACCTTTGAGCATCGCGGCACGATCTTCCGGGCTAAAGATTGGTTGTTTCGACATATTGACCGCGACCGCGACAATGACCTTGTCGAAAATGCCGAGCGATCGCTGAATGATATTAATGTGCCCGTCGGTGGGGGGATCAAAACTCCCGGCGCAGATGGCGATTCGTTTCATCATGAGGTGCGTCTTAAGAAACTGACGCGCGTTTGACCATAGGCCCGTTCGTCCGTCAAGGCGAAGCCCGGCGGCGGATCAATGGGTTCATGAGGATGATGCTCTATAATGATACGTGTCGATGGCCCCACGCAGGTTGTTTGGGCGAGGAGATGAAGGGTGGGGTTCACGAGATTTCGTTCATAGGGGGGATCGATAAAAATCAGATCGAAGGGATCCGCATCGTGGAGGCGCCTTTTGAGGGCGATCGCGACCGAGAAGGAGAGGATGGTGGCGAGATCGGAGAAGCCGCATCGCTCGATGTTGGTGCGGACGGCATCAAGGGCGGCGCGGTCGTGTTCCACAAACGTGCAATGGGCTGCCCCCCGCGAGAGGGCCTCGATACCAACGGCGCCCGTTCCCGCAAAGAGGTCGAGGACGCGGGTGTCGTCCACATCAAAGAGAATATTGAAGATGGCCTCCTTGACCTGATCGAGGACCGGTCGCGTTGTGGTCCCCCGCGGCGCAACCAGTTTCCGTCCTTTGGCAATGCCAGCAATGACTCGCATGGACCCTCTCTTGCCAAAAGGAAAAGGAAATGGCTATGGACATTCTCGTAACCCCTCCCAACCTCCCCTTA
>JACQMA010000142.1 GCA_016203825.1 Deltaproteobacteria bacterium
GCACACGGCAAGGAGATTTTCGGCGTTGATGGTTTGTTCTTTCCCGTTGCGGTCAAGATAATGGCACGTCACTTTTCGACTGCGCTTCATGACGATCCGAAAATCGGGGATCGAAAGACACCCTTCTTCCCACTCAATGTCTCCTTCACGCGAGACGATCTCAGGATTGACCATCTGGTAAAGTTCTTTTCCTTCCGTGACGTCGATGACCACTACGCGTCGCTCAATATTCACTTGAGGTGCGGCGAGCCCCACGCCTGGTGCGGAACGCATCGTCTCGGTCATGTCATCAAGAAGTTGGTGAATCTCGGCATCGACTTTTTCCACCATCTTCGCCACCTGGTGGAGGATGGGCGCAGGATAGACCACGATGTTCAGAAGGGACATGAATAATTGCTAACAGTATCAATGGGATGCGTCAATTTCCATATACGGAGAAATATCCATATACGCAGAAGTTCGTGTCTAGAGAAGATTGGTGGGATCGACGTCGATGGTCATGCGCACACCTGCGGGAAGGAGCGATTTGGATTGTTCATGAAGACCGCACAGTGTCGTCGCGATCGTTTTGGTGTCACGTGCTTTGATGAGCAGTTGCCAACGAAACTTGCCGCGGATCTTTTCGAGTGGTGATGCGGCTGGACCGAGAACGACAGTTTTGGTGCGAAGAATATCGGCAATGGCATGCGCCCCCTTTTCCACACGATCCTCACGATTTCCCGCGAAACGAATATTCACGAGTCGCGTATATGGTGGGTAGCTCAAGGATTCACGCATGGGGAGTTCCTCGCGTGCAAACGTCTCGACATCATGGTTTTGGGCGCAGATGAGACTATGATGATGGGGAAGATACGTCTGCACGATGACCTTTCCCGCCTTGGTTGCACGTCCCGCACGCCCTGCGACTTGCGTGATGAGCTGAAACGTCCGCTCGGCGGCGCGAAAGTCGGGAAGGTGCAACATATTGTCGGAGGAAACGATGCCAACGAGCGTTACATTGGGAAAGTCATGGCCTTTGGTAATGAGTTGGGTGCCGATCAGGATATCGATGGCGCCATGATTCATGTCACGGAAGATTTTATTCCGGACACCACTTTTTTCCGAGGTGTCGCGATCGAGGCGTGTGACGCGTGCCGTGGGAAAAAAATCGCGGATCTCGGCCTCGAGTCGTTCTGTGCCACTGCCCGAAGGGAGAAGTTCAGGTGATTTGCAGCTTGGACATCGTTCCAAAAGTGCGATCGCATATTCGCAGTAGTGACACACAAGCGACCGGCGGCCCATGTGCAGCGAAAGCGAGATGTTACAGTTGGGACAGATCGGGACGTGACCGCACGCGGTGCAGAGCAAGAAGCGTGCGAAGCCACGGCGATTGAGAAAGAGGAGTGTCTGCTCGCGTCGCGCGAGTGTTTCGTCGATGGCGTGGGCGAGGGGTTCGGAAAGAGAAACATATCCTGTAGGGGCGGTTCGCGAACCGCCCCTACGACGGCCAGCTGCCTTTCGCATATCCACAATTTCCACCGTCGGAAGTTTCGCGCCCGTCGCGCGATCGGGGAGATGGAGGTAATGATATTTTCCCGATCTGGCCGCGGCGAAGGACTCTAATGATGGTGTCGCCGACCCCAAGACGACGACCGCCCCTTCGAGTTTTCCGCGCATGATCGCAGCATCGCGTGCGTTATAGAGTACGCCGCCATCTTCTTGTTTGTAGGAACTGTCGTGTTCTTCATCGACCGCGATGGCCTTGAGATTGGGAAATGGCGCAAAAAGGGCCGAGCGCGTTCCCACGACGATCGCTGCATCACCCGATCGCATCCGCTCCCATTGATGGTGACGCTGGGCATCGGTGAGGCCAGAATGATAGATGGCCACGCGTTTCCCGAATCGCCCCGTTACACGATGGGCGAGCTGCGGTGTGAGACCGATTTCAGGGACAAGGAGAATCGCTTGTCCGCCCTGTTTCACGACTTCTTCAAAGAGTTGCAGGTACACTTCTGTTTTGCCACTGCCGGTGATGCCATGGAGGAGAGCGGTGGGTGATTGTTGATTTTGTAGGGGCGCAATTAATTGCGCCCGTACTTCTTTTTGCGCTGCAGTAAGTAGGGGCGGTTCGCGAACCACCCCTACATCAATAAACTCATTCGGTTCCGTGGGGCGCAGGGTGCGTGGGCCGCCGAGCTCAAAGAGTCGTTTGGGGAGTGCGGTGCGACAGACCTCACCAATCGGTGCACAGTAATACGCCGCCATCCATGCAATCAGTTGGAGGAGCGGCGCTGCAAGGATAGGCGTGTCGTCGAGAATGCGCTCAATTGGTTTGATGTCGTTCGTCTCGAATCCCGTGGGTGGGGCGTCAACCAATTCCGTGACGATTCCGACCACGCGTCGTCGGCCCAAGGGGACAATCACCCGAGCCCCCCGGTGAGGAGTCGGACACCTTTCGGGGAGGCGATACGTAAACGCATGAAACACGCGTGCAGGAAGGGCGACGTGGACGAAATGCATGGGTGGCGCTTAGCCCATCGGGTGGGGTCGAGCAAGGACTTGTATTTCGTGGGCAATAGCATATCTTACGTCGTCATGAAACTCCTCATCTTAAGTATTGGCAAGGTCAAGTCGAAGCCGGTGCAAGAGCTCGTGGATGATTACGCCGAGCGGGTGGGGCACTACGTCACGACGGCACTTTTCGCGGCAAAGGATGAGCGGCAAGCGCTTGGGAAACTTGAACCGAACGATCTGTTTATCGTGCTGGATGAGCGGGGGAAGCAGATGGGCTCGCTCGAACTGGCCGAATTCTTAAGGGACCATCAGTTGCGCGGGACCAAGCGGATCGTCTTTTTTATCGGTGGCCCAGAAGGCCACGGGGAAAGGCTTCGGGAGCGGGCGCGCATCGTGCTTGGTTTATCCAAAATGACATTTCCGCACGAACTCACGCAAGCGATTCTCCTGGAACAACTCTATCGCGCCTATACGATCATCAAAGGGGAGCCGTATCATAAATAATGGAGTGACCCACAGGCGGTCCGCTGCGCTGACTGTTGTCAGCACGGCGTAAGCCGCGCGCACGACAGTCGAGCAGGCAGGATCGCCGTTATGAACATGGACAAACATCAGATCGCCAATGTCTTGGCAGAGATGGCGGCGCTCCTCGACCTCAAGGGTGAGAATCCGTTTAAGGTCCGTGCCTACGAAAATGCCGCGCGTGTACTCGATGGTCTCTCGCAAGACTTGGACCACCTTATCGCCAGGAAGCAATTGACGGACATCAAAGGGATCGGCGCCAACCTCGCGACGCACATCACCGAACTCCATGCACATGGAACCTTCGATGAATATGTGCAGCTTCGTCGGTCGATTCCCGAAGGCGTGGTCGCCATGCTCGCGATCCCAGGGCTCGGGGCCAAAAAGGTCGGAACCTTGTGGAAGAAATTGAAAATTACCACGATCGACGAATTGGAAAAAATGTGTCGCGCAGGAAAAATTGCGAAGCTCGAAGGGTTTGGTGAAAAGTCGCAGGAAAAAATCTTGAAGGGGATTGAAAGCGTTCGTCGTTTTAGCGGGCGTCACTTGGTCTCGGAAGCGCATGTTGCAGCCGCAGCACTCCTCGATGCCGTGAAAAAATGTAAGGCGGTGCTTCGCGCCGAGGTCGGTGGAAGTGTGAGGCGCTACGTCGAGACCGTTGGGGATATCGACATCCTCGTTGCGACAAAAAATCCAGAAGCCGTCATGGATTATTTTGTCACCCTTCCGGATGTCACCCAAGTCGTTGCCAAGGGAGCAACGAAAAGCTCCGTCGTGTTAAGCTCTGGCATCAATGCAGACCTGCGTGCGGTGACGGAACGGGAATTTCCGTTTACACTGCACTACTTCACGGGTTCTAAGGCCCACAATGTCGCCATGCGTAGCCTCGCCAAACAGCACGACATGAAGCTCAACGAATATGGACTCTTTAAGGGAAAGGATGAGAAGCGCATTCCTTGCAAAGACGAAGCGGCGATTTTTGCTGTCTTTGGACTCGACTTCATTCCGCCGGAATTGCGCGAGGACATGGGCGAAATGGAGGCGGCTGCGAAGAAAAGCTTGCCGCGGCTCGTGGAACAGGGCGACCTCAAGGGTGTTCTTCACGCCCATACGACGTATAGCGACGGGCGCGCATCATTAGAAGAGATGGCTTTTGCCGCGAAGAAGCGTGGCTTCGCCTACCTTGGGATCTCTGATCACAGTAAGTCGGCGGCGTATGCGGGCGGACTCTCAGTTGAACAGATTCACCAACAACATCGTGAGATCGATCAACTCAACAAAAAACTCACCGGCATCCGACTCTTGAAAGGGATTGAGTGTGACATTCTGGCCGACGGTTCGCTCGATTATAGCGATGATATCTTGGAGACGTTTGATTTCGTGATCGCGTCGATTCATTCGAAATTCACCATGACGGAAAGCGAGATGACCAAGCGCATCTGTGCCGCGATCTCCAATCCGCACGTCGATATCTTGGCGCATCCGACGGGCCGACTCCTGCTCACGCGCGATCCGTATCCCGTCGACATGCTCAAAGTAATTCAATGTGCCGCGAAACAGGGAGTGGCCATCGAGATAAACTCTCACCCGCAGCGTCTCGACCTCGATTGGCGATGGGGACAACAGATGATGGCATTGGGAGTCAAGACGCTTATCTCCCCCGACGCCCACTCCACGGATGGCCTCGATGTCGTTCGCTTCGGCATCGGCATCGCGCGGAAGGGGTGGTTTGAGAAAGAGGATGTACTGAATTGTTTCGGCGTGGATAATCTTCTGATGCACTTTCAAAGACATGAGAAGTGATTGTTTTTACTGGTATTTTATGAATTTTCAGAA
>JACQMA010000104.1 GCA_016203825.1 Deltaproteobacteria bacterium
AGGACCGGTTCAATGATGCTATTCAGAATATAACTGCGCCACCGTTCTTGGTCGTTCATGAATGGAACCGCTCCAGGATAGGCACCGAAACGAAGATAGGTTTGAAAATCCCATCCAAAGGCTTGTGCACATTCTGCACAGCTCCAGTGAGGTGCGGACACGAGCTCAAATCTTCCCGCCAAACTTTCACGCATCCCTTTTTGCATGTAAAGACTTGAAGATCCAAGGAGAAGGACACGAATGTCTCGCTTGCCACGATCGGCATCAAAAAGAATTTTAACCTGTTCACTCCATCCCGGAACTTTTTGAACTTCATCCAAAATCAGGAGGACCCCTTCACCTTTGAGTCGTGCCTGTTCCCAATGATGTTGAATCCACGGAGCTTGCGGTGGCGTGGGTGCATCGGCGCTCGCGATGATCTTTGGGCCTTGCCATGCGTCATAAATGGCTTCCGCCGCCGTTGTCTTTCCCACCTGGCGTGGACCCAAAAGAATCTGGATCAGGGGCTTTTTCTCACCCAAGCGCCTTTCCAAAACACCTTGAAAATCGCGCAGTAACATCACAGCTCATGATTTTATGAGATTCTCCTCATAAATCAATATAAATTTCACACAACGGCTGAACTACCAAAAAGCACCAGGTGCTTTTTGGTCATTCCTATTTTCCCAATGGTTGCTTGAGTCAACCGTGCTCACCGTTGACGTTCGTAGTTCGTCCTGACAAGCCTTTCCTCCATGCCAACTGCCTATATCGCCCTTGGGTCGAATCTTGGTGATCGCGTGAAAAACTGTGAACGGGCGATCGAGATTCTTCGCGTTGATCAGAATGACACCATCGCTGTGCTTCGCACTTCACCCTGGTATCACACGAAGGCGGTCATGCTTGATGGAAAGCCGCAGCCTGATTATTGTAATGGCGTGGTTGCGATCGAAACCAACCTCTCTCCCGAAATGCTCTTGGAGCGCTGCCGGAATGTTGAACGCCAACTTGGTCGTGTGCGCAATGGGGAGCGCTGGCAGGCGCGCGTGATCGATCTGGATATCCTCTTCTATCATGATATCGTCATGACGACGGACACCCTCACTATCCCTCATCCCGAAATGACCAAAAGATTATTTGTGCTCGAACCTCTCTGTGCTATAGCGCCGGACGTTCGACACCCGGTGGAAGGGGTGACGATCAAGGAGTTGCTCAGACGATGCTCCGCTGGATAGTCCTCGCCCTCATGTTTTATTGGCTCTGGAAGCTGTGGCAACGTGCCGGGCGGATTCACCAGCGGCGGCCGAAGAAACCCCAGGCTTTTCAGAAACCGGGCGAAATGATTGCATGCACGAAATGTGGCGTGTATGTCCTCAAAGAGAGTGCGATGCGAAAGGGAGAGCACTTTTTCTGTAGCGACACCTGCAGGAGGGAATCATGAAGCTGTTTATCGATACCGCTGACATCAACGAAATCCGCGAGGCCGATGCAATGGGCGTCCTCGATGGCGTCACCACGAATCCGTCCCTTGTGGCGAAGACCGGAAAAGATTTCAAAACAGTCGCACATGAGATCGTCAAAATGTTGGGAACGCGGCCGGTGAGTCTCGAGGTGACGAGTTTGGATGCCAAAGGAATGGTGGAAGAAGGAAAAAAACTTGCTGATATCGGCGCCAACGTCGTTGTCAAAGTACCCTCCACCGTCGAGGGACTCAAAGCCTGCAAGGCGCTCACCGATCTGCGCCTGAAAACGAATTGCACGCTTTGCTTTTCACCAAACCAAGCACTCTTGGTCGCTAAAGCGGGTGCCACCTACGTCAGTCCCTTCGTGGGGCGACTCGATGATATCAGCGAAGATGGTATGTCGCTCATCAACGACATCGTACAGATTTATAAAAATTATGGCTTCAAAACGGAAGTACTCGTCGCGAGTGTTCGCAATCCCATCCATGTCCGTGACGCCGCCCTCACGGGGGCACACGTCGCCACGATTCCCTTTTCGGTTATCAAGCAACTTATGAGTCACCCCCTCACCGACATCGGTATTGAGCGATTCCTGAAGGATTGGGAGAAAGTGCCAAAGTGATCCCAAGGTCGTATGTCCTCGCTTTAGTACTCCTGCTCCAGACGTCGTTCTCTTTTGCAGCAGACAAACCCAAAAAAGTTGATGTCCTCTTTGTCCTTTACGACGCCGGGGAGACATTAGCGCTCCAACCCGTTATGGAGCAACTCGACCAAACGGACATTTCGTATCGCGTGCTCGCCGTGGCGACAGCGCACACTCTTTCAAAAAATCATCCTCACTCTCTCGACAGCAAGCAAGACTGTAGAATCAAGGCACGCATCGATGCCACACATTGGCAACGGGACACATCCCTTGGGGACGATGATCTCGAATACGCAGAGACCTGTGTGACACCACGTCTTGTGATCACGGGCATGGCGTCGCGTTTTCAGGAGCAACTCGCCGAACGCTTTCAGAAAAATAAGATCACCACAGCGGGATATTATGATGCCTTGTCACCGATGACGCGAGATGCTGTTGGTTGCACGATGACGGACAAGCTGTCTGAAGTCTTGGTCTCATCCAAAAAAATCACCGAAAGCATTCGGGCTTGCTCCAGCAGCGTCCGGATCACGGTTATCGGCCAGCCAACTCTCGACACTTGGCAAGAAGCACTCGCCAACACCAACATCGCGGCACTTCGTACAACCCTGAAACTCAAAAAAGAGTGGCCCACAATTCTCTATGCCGGTGGATATGGCGAAGACTATGCGGAGGCCTTCACCCTCTTTGCCCAAGCCGCCAAAAAACTTTCGGACATGAATCTCCTGGTATCGCTTCATCCCAAGTCGGATGGGGCACTCGAAAAACGAATCTTGCGAAAACGACGTCCTTCGTTTTTGACTGAGCGCGTAAAGATTCTTCCCAAAACGATATCGACGATGCAAGCCGCGACCATTGCGGATGTGATTGTCACGTGGCGTTCAACGGTTGGCGTGCAGGCCCTGTTCATGGGGAAACCTGTCATCTACCTTGACGTTCCGGGATCGTCGTTTACGAACATTGCCCTCGACCAGAAGTGGTCGCGAAAAGTATCCACGCCGGAAGATTTTCAAACGGCCCTGCACAAACAACTTCGACGAAGAAAACAAAAAGTAGACAACGCTTTTGAACAAGCTGGTGTTCCGGAACACGGAGCGGCGGTGATGTCAGACTGGATTCAGCAGACGCTCAAACGCAACTACCACTTCTCCCTGCCTCTGTAGAATAAAAGAACCATCTGGACTTTCGACGATCCCCCGGCTATCCTAGAGCCATGAAAGAAATGAAAATACTTCAGCGCTATCCTCGCCGGGAAGATCCTCTGAGGGATGCCGTCACCCTCCAAAGAACCTTTAATCAGATTCGAAAGGGCTGTCTTGTCCCACGTGGAGTCTTTCGCTTTCGAACCTTTGAGGAAGCCGACCAATGGATGATCCACCAAATAACGAGTACTCACGTGCGCCTGAATCAGAGGACCTCGCCAAGCTCTGCCGCTCGCTGAGTGAACATGGGGTGAAGTACCTCGTCATCGGCGGGTGGGCTGTTATCCTTCATGGCGCGGCCCGGTTCACAAAAGATGTCGATTTGCTTGTCGATACCTCGGTGGCGAACATCCAAAAAATCAAAAAGGCAATGGCCATTCTCCCGGACAACGCCATTGCTTTGATCGCAGACGACGAAGTGAGTGCCTATCAGGTTGTGCGTGTGGCTGATGAATTCGTTACCGATCTGATGGCAAAGGCGTGTGGTATTACCTATGACGAAGCCAAAGAGAGCATCGAATGGAGAGAAATAGATGGAGTCAAAATTCCTATCGTTTCCAAAGAAATGCTCATCAAAATGAAAAATACCTATCGACCCTCAGACAAAGCCGATGTTATTTTTCTCAACAATCTACTTGAAGAAGAACGGAAACAAAAAAGAAAATAAAGCCTCCTTTTTTTACACCTCCTGCCTCTTGAGATCCAAAAGGACTTTTTTGGCGATGGATTGGAGGACCTCGAAAACGCCTTGGCCTGTCGTGGCCACTGATTCAAATTCATCGAACCCATTGGTGTTCAAAACGGTGGAAAGTTCCTTGGCGGGAACCGCCGTCGAGAGGTCGCGCTTATTATACTGAAAGACCATGGGGAGATTCACGGGATCGTGCCCTTCTTTGACGAGGATTTCTTTTAAACTCTTGAGGCTGGCGATATTTGCCTCAACTTGTGTTAACTGTGAATCAGCCACAAAGACGACACCATCGAGACCCTTGGATGTCAGTTCTCGACTCGACTTGTACCCAATTTCACCGGGAACCGTGTAGAGATGGAGTCGTACAGTATAATTTTTGATCTTGCCCAAATTCAATGGGACAAAATCAAAATACAGCGTCCGTTCATCTCCTTCATTGAGCGAAACCAGGCCAACTTTACTCTCCTGACGTGCATGTTCGTAAATTTTTCGGAGTGTCGTCGACTTTCCCGATCGCGGCGGACCGTAGTAGACAATCTTGCAGTTGATCTCTTTGGTCTTGTCATTGATGAAGGACATGGGCAAATTCCTCATAGAGGGCAATATTTCCACGAATTCCTTTGAAGAGCTGATCTAACGGAAAGTTCTCATTCGGGGAATGAATAACGTCCGAAAGTAATCCGTGCCCCACCAAAATCGAGGGAGCCTTGAGTGCGGAAAGAAAGAGTGCCGTGATCGGAATGGTTGCCCCCTCACGAGTCAGCTTGGGACGTTTCCCGAATGTCCGTTCAAATGCCTTCATCGCCGCTTGAAGATAGGGGCTCTCGCGCGAAACCATCATGGGACTCGCAAACGCAATGGTTTTGACGTCAGCGCGCACTCCCGGCGGACACACCGACTTGATATAATTCGTGATCAGCTCGACACACCGCTCGGGTTTTTGATTCGCCACCACGCGCGAGTTGATCTTAAAACCAGCCTCGGCGGGAATCACGGATTTATTGCCTTCACCAGCATACCCACCCCAGAGGCCGCAAACATCAAGTGTCGGGCGAGCCCAGTTGCGCTCAACTGCCGTATAACCTTCTTCTCCCCAGAGTGTTGCGACCCCCAGCTCACGCTTGAGCTGTTCCTCATCGACCCCCACACTGTGAAATTCTGCGCGCTCTTCATCTGTCAACGGTACGACATCGTCGTAATATCCGGGAACCAAAATCTTTCCTCGTTCATCTTGAAGTTTGGCAATAATCTTGGCCGCGGCATTGAGCGGATTTTGGATATACCCACCATAACTCCCGGAATGGAGATCGCGTTCAGGTCCGCGAACTTTCACTTCGAGAGCACATGTCCCCCGCAGAGAATAACAAAGTGATGGCGTGTTGGCATCGAACCACGGAGAATCTGAAATGGCGATGGCATCGCACGCGAGAAAATCGCGATGCTCTTCCACAAACGCAAACGTTCCACGGCCGTCACTCTCTTCTTCTCCTTCAATGAGCACTTTGACATTCACGGGGAGTTTTTTGTTCAGCGCAAAGATGGTTTCCAGGGCACACAGTTGCGTTGCAAGCTGCCCCTTGTTGTCATCGGCCCCACGTGCGAAAATTTTCTCGTCACGAATGACAGGCTCAAACGGGGGACTCGTCCACTTTTCGATCGGATCGGTCGGCTGGACATCGTAATGCCCATAACACATGATGGTGGGCTTATCGTTTCCCGCATGCAACCAATCGCCATAGACCACGGGATGGTTTTTGGTTTCCTTGAGGCCAACGTTTTCAAACCCAATCTGACGGAGCCACTCCACGCAATACTCCCCCGCCTGTCTCACCTGAGGGCGATACCGGGAATCAGCCGAAATACTGGGGATGCGAAGGAGCTCAAAGAGTTTCTTCAACCAACGATCGCGATGTTGATCGATATACGCGGCAACCTGATGTTGTTCCATAATGGAAACGCTATCAAATGAAGGGCGGATGTCAATGACTACGCCGAAAGTTTTCCGACAAATTCCTGATACATGTCGAGTGACCATTCCCATTCGGACCAGCGGCGGATGATGGGAAGATCAATCTCATGACGGCTGGCAACGGCCAAGGCCTGGTCCAGCGCCTCTTCTTCGCTCCAGCGATACCACGCGGCAAGTCGATGCCGGACACAATCGGTCGGTGAAAGGAGTTTAAAGCTCCCGTGCGGGGTTTTGAGGGTCGCATAGCGTCCAACGATCTCGTCACCAACGATCGGCGGCCAGGCAAAAAAGACAACCTCAAAAGGGACCATTGGACTCCGAAACGAATGAAGCGCCATGGCCGTGAACCCGAGCGATGACATGAGTTTTTCGATTTTTGTCACTGGATATTTCGATGTCACCAGGTCGAGGACGGACGTTTTCACGCGCGGGGCATAGATGGCAGCGCACGCCTTTCCCGTGAGGACCGTCTCGACACCAATCTCCTGCATCTCACCAGCAATGGTCGCAATGGACTCACGAAGGGTGAGGTCTTTCCAGTGAACTTTCTTTTTCGGCATGCCACCATTGTTCCACAACATGGATGAGAAAACAATCACCGTGACGGGATGTGTGGCGGCCCGGAATTTCAAAAACGGCATCGATCTTTTGTGGAGGAAGACTCATCCGCCACCGATCTGACCACCGATGAGGAGACGATCGTTTCGTTACCCCCACCACACGGCCGCGATCCATCCACACGAGGTCCAGAGGTGTTGCCATACCTCGCATCCAGATTGCCCACCGGAATCGAAAGGGAAACGAGATCACCAGGGCAGTCGATCCATCGCTCTCGTACAAACCTTTTATCCGTTCTCGAGACGAACACGTTTCTATAACGCGATAACGACACGGACCGATGATGAGAGGAGAACCAAAAACTTTCATGACGATTGCCTGAAGGCCGCCCTGAGAAGACCTCCGAGTTCACGCGTTTCGTCGCTTGGGGTTGCTTTGTGGAGCCATGTCATCAACTCGGCAATGACGGTTCGTCGTCCATCTTCCTGGCTCATCGCCAGCTTCAACCATTCACGATATGTGGGGAGATAGCCGGGATCGCGCTCGAGGGTGCGACGAAAGAGTTGTTCACCCCGCTCATCATCGCCCACGGCAAATGCCGCGCGCCCAGCAAGATACGCGGCACGAAGACCGAGCTCTCCACACCATGCCTGCTCGAAACGTTCATAGAGGGTTCCGACCTCGAATGTTTTTTCTTCCACCGAAAAGAATTCAAGGCGGGCAAAGGCACCGAGACGCGAATCGGGATCGGTGCGCTTGAGCCATCGCTTCGCCACACGCCGGCTCCCTTGCTTCAACGCAAGGATGACAATTTTCGCAGCCACGGAAGGATCGGCCTCTTGCTCGTACGCCGCTTCATACCACGTGCGCGCGAGATCGAGGCGTCCCTGCTGTTCAAGTCGCCATGCACGCCATGCTGCTTGGCGGCCTGGTTGCTCGAACTCCTCCGCACTCGCAAGAGCCAGCGAGTGCGTCCGGAGTTCTTGCAACCGCCGCCACTGGTGTGGAGCGCAATGCGCTCCACCTTCAAAAACTTTTTGGAGGGTCTCTTGTTCCGACGTTGGAAGCGGCGCAGAAAAATGCGCCATGATTTCACGACATGCAATCGCAACGTCGAGCAAGATTACGGCTGGAGCGTGGCAATTGAGGACATAATGTTCGCTTGCCTCTTCGAAAAAAAAGGAGACCCCGTTTTCCCCTTCCACACGAAGAACTTTTCGCCCACCCAAAAGCTCTGAAGGAGCTTCACGGATTGCTTCCCATTCTGCAAGCGACACCAAGCGCAGGAGGACGTGCGATTCTCGAAGATGTGAGGGAGGATGAAAAACGAGACGTGTCTGATGTTCGGACGGCGTCACGCTCCATCCTAGCGGGAGACGGTTTTCTCCACGACTGATCCGCGGGACGATCATCAAGGCTCCCACTATAATGATGGTGCCCACGCGTCTCACGGTGAATCCCTTCCTTCGATCTGTTGAAGGAATGCCTCAACTTGGAGATCCCCAGGATAGAGGAGTTTGGCCTGGTACAATGTTGCCCGCGCCTGGATCGTCTCCCCCTTCGCCATCCAGTCTTTGGCTTCGGTGAGGAGTGATTCTCTTTTTGGGATCGCGGCCGGCGAAGACGCGGAAGGAGTTGCAACGGGGGAAGTGTGGTCGAAGGACGATCGCATCATCAAGAGCACCGTCGCCAGGACAAAGGGAATGACGAAGAGTTCATAGGGCATGCGCCGAGGAAGCTCGATGCGATACGGTGTCAGTCCAATCATGATGCGGCCGCCGTGGCGCAGCACCGTCTCGGCGCGTTGTCCATCGATGCCGTGAAGGATATCCGTGAGGGCCACGAGGACAATCCGCCACCATCGGCGACGCACGATCCCTAAACACCACATGCCCCGATCCAGTCGAGCAACGAGCTGACAGCCACCGGGTGCAGAGACAAGATATAAAAGTCCTGAAGGAGGAAAAGGGCGCGCACTGATAATCCCGCCCGCATCGTTTACAAGCCGCACCTCTTTGACCAATGACACGTTACTCCTCCTTCGTGATGGCCATGATCACCCATGGCCCCTGCGGCGACGCGAGGATGAGGCGCGCGTGCTGTCCTTCGTAGGTGATGACACCACGTGCAGACGATGCGCCCTTTTTGATCTCTCCCACGATGGCCAATGCCTCGCGTGCCGTTGCTTTCCCCACAAGATCGATCACGTGACGATGCGCATCTTCTCCCGGGCGATCAGTAGCCACCACCCGCAATCGATCATCGAGGAGCCAGACACGACCGCAAAGACATTGTGCAAGCGCTTGGCACCATGCATGATCGGAGAATGACGTTGATGCCCTCTCATTCAACTTTACTTCCGATGATGGCGGTTGATGTCTTCGTGCAAAGCGAAACAAAAAAGAGATCGCGATCGACACCGCAGCAATTTTGGTCAGGAGCGATGCATCGACAAGGGTCGCGTCGACGCCAATGCGAAGCGATGCCGCAAAGAGATACAGGAGTGATACTGCCGCGGCGATGAAGGGACCATTCATAGCAGCGCCTCCACACCCCCGGTAAGCCAGCGGATCACCAAAGGGGAAAAGATCATGATAAACGTCGCCGGCATGATGAAGAAGACGAGCGGCAAGAGGAGTTTTTGCGAAGCAATAATTCCAGCGCGTTCCGCGCGCGCAAAGCGATCGATGCGCAGTTGCTCGGCATGGATGCGCAGTACCGTCCCGAGGGGAGTTCCCAACCGATCGGCATTGGCAAGCGATGCGGCAAACGATGCGATCGCAGGAATCTTCACGCGAACGGCGAGGTGCTGACACGCCTCGGAGAAACGACTCCCCCATTGAACTTCCTGAAGGACCGTTTGCATTTCTTCCCCCAGGGGTCCCAATGTGGCGCGCGCAAGGATACGCTCGAGTGAGGCCACGACATCGAGACCGGCCTCGACAGAAATGGTGAGCCAATCCATCAGGAGGGGAAGACTCGCAATCATCGCCTCGCGCCGGGCGCGACGACGACACCAACGAAGCAAGGGACGACAACGTTTGGAAACAACACGCATCCACGACGACCATCGCTCGATGTGGACAAAGATATCTTTCGCGATGAGAAACGCCGCTGCACTCACGAAAAAAATTGATCCAAAAAAATCCATTATCTCCTCACACGTTGATCTGAATGATCCGCCAGAGAAACCAAGCCCCTATCCCTTCCAATACAACGGCCATCGTTACCGCACCGAACCCCAGGGACGTCTGCCACAGAGGTTCAAGATAGCTGGGAGTTGCGAGCGCCAGAAGTGATGCAAGCCCCCACGGTAAAAATAAAAGCATCACGCCTTGGACTTTTCCTTGCGTCGTTGCGGTCTGGATTTTCTTTTTCACCCGATGGCGTTCCCGAATCGTTGTTGCGAGTTTTGAAAAAACTTCGATGAGATTACCCCCCGTCGTCGAGAGGATGGCAATCGTCTGCGCCGTTATCTGAACATCTTCGATCGGAACGCGACGGGCAAGATCGTGAAAGCCCTCGTCGATCGTCGCACCCGCGTGCACCTGATGAACAAGGGCATCAAAGGCGCGTTTCGTCGCACCTATCGTGCTCACAGCGACACTCTCACACGCCTGGTGGAGCGAAAGCCCCGCTCGCAGACCCGCGGCGATGTGATCGAGCGTTTCGGGAAATGCTCGTTCGATCTCACGAAGTTCTCGTTGATTCCGCCACGAAGACCACAAGGTCCCTGCCACCTTCTGAAGGACACAGAGACATTCTACCCCTCGTTCTCGTACGAAAAGAAACGCTGCCGCGCCGCACAGAAGAATCGCAATGGCATTCACGGGCACCTCCGCAAGCTGATCGTCTCGCCAACCATTCCTTCAAGCTCCACCACTTCGACGACCTGCCGCTGCCCGTTCGAGCACCGCGCGAGGTGAATCACGAGATCGATCGCACTGACGATCTGTTCACGAATGACGTGCAGGGGAAGATCGTGGGCCGAAAGGACCATGACCTCGATGCGACGAAGCGCATCGGCGGCGGCGTTGGCGTGCACGGTGGTGAGCGAGCCATCGTGGCCGGTGTTCATCGCTTGCAGCATGTCGAAGGCCTCCGCCCCGCGCACCTCACCGACGACAATGCGATCGGGACGCATGCGCAGACTGTTGCGCACGAGATCGCGGATGGTCACGGCACCCGCACCTTCGAGATTGGGAGGACGCGTTTCAAGACGCACGACATGCGCCTGCCGAAGTTGCAGTTCGGCGGCATCTTCGATCGTGATGATGCGTTCTTCAGGAGAGATATTTTCCGAGAGGGCATTGAGGAATGTCGTCTTTCCCGAGCCCGTACCACCAGAAATAATAATGTTGCTGCGCTCGCACACCTTCGTCGCCAAAAACGCGGCGATATCGTCGGTGAGCATTCCCGCTGCAACGAGATCACGCATACTCTTCATACGCTGATCAAAACGTCGAATCGTCAGAATGGGGCCATTCAAGGCAAGTGGGGGAATGATCGCGTTGACGCGCGAGCCATCCGGAAGGCGCGCGTCGACGAGTGGCGAGCTTTCATCGATGCGACGACCGATGGGGGCGATGATGCGCTCGATCACCGCGCGCAGTTCCCGCTCATCGGCAAACATTGCCGTAACGCGTTCGAGACGACCGGAACGCTCCGCATAGATCTGCTGATGACCATTCACCATAATTTCCGTAATCGTCGGATCGGCGAGGAGATCCTCGAGTGGGCCGAGTCCCAGCGTCGCATCGAGGACACGTTGCACGAGTTGATCCAGAGAAGCCGTACTCCCCGGAAAAGAACGCGATCGGGAAATGACATCATAGGCGATTGGTTCGAGCTGTTGCTTCATGAGGGTGCGATCACGCGAGCTCTGTTCAAAGGTGACGCCCTCGTCCTTGAGACGAGCACGAAGGGCACGCACATACGAAGAGAGTCCTTCTTCGTCGTGCGCTCCCGTTTCGTGTTCCGTTAATTTTTGAAAAGACTTCACGAATGACAGCGGGTGTTCTTCGGCATGACCCACGACGGGCAGCGCCCACTCCTTGTGAAAGGCAGCGACCACCGCCTTCACGGGGCGTTGTCGAAAAAAACAACCGATGCGAGAGCGAATAAAGCCGGAACGAATGAGTTGTTCAACCTCTTGGGCGAGTCGTGGACGGTCAAACGTGAGCGGCAAAAGAAAAAGGATCGCATCGAGGCGAGGAAGCCACGATTGGAGTTCACGACTCCCTGCCGCAGGGACAATGACCAACGGATAGGCTTCTTCGAGAAGTTCGAGGAGGCGATGCGCCTGGGCAAACTGATCCTGCTCGAGGGCGACTGTATCATAAGGATGTTGCGGAACATGAAGGAGCCCACGCAGGACATCGGGAGTGAGCGACGGCGCGAGTTCGAAGAGGTCATGCGAAGTCCTCGCCGCTCCCGCTGTTGTCACGAGAAGGGGCCGCGGCTCGATCGGGGACGAACGAGCCAGTAATGGCTCGATGATCGTCACTCCTTCCATCGCGATGAGACCCATCAACGCCATCGCCGCCCCCTTTTCCCCAATGGCGTTGCCGACCGACGCTCAGGCAAGAGTCCCTGATCGCGAAGGTGATCGCGATATTCAGATTGCGAACGGTCGCGGATCACGTCATCTTCACGCTCGAGCCACTTCGCCAGCTCTGTGTCTGCTGTCTTCGGCGCCGTGATGATGGTCGGCATCACAAAAATAAGAAATTCCGAACGTTGTGACTGGAAATCGCGCGAGGCCACGAGCGAAAAAAGGGCCGTCGACGTATCGATGTCCTTCGGAAAGCGGTTTTTCATCTTGATATCGCCATCGCGGATGACGTTCCCAAGGACGAGGCTTTCGCCCGAGCGGCAGACGGCCGTCGTCGTGACGCGGTGCAGGTCAATGCCGCCGTCGAGGCTTGCAGAGGGGGCAGAGAGTTTCGCGGCAATTTTGAGATCAACGCTCGATCCAACCGCAATCGGTTCCGTTTCGAGCGTGATGCCCACCTGCTTGAATTCGGTTTTCTCGCCATTCAAGAAGGGAATCTCGGTACCGCTAAAAAGTTCTCCCCGCTCGCCATCTTTGACGATGAGGGACGAGTGCTCGAGAACGCGTGCATCACCCTGCTCGCGCGCAAGGCGAAGTTTCGGCAAGAGATTGATCACGAATCCCAGGAGCGTGCGCCCTGTCCCTTCGGCTTCTCCCAAAAGTCCCGCCCCACTT
The DNA here is from genome assembly GCA_016203825.1 of Deltaproteobacteria bacterium. Lineage (GTDB taxonomy): Bacteria > UBA10199 > UBA10199 > 2-02-FULL-44-16 > 2-02-FULL-44-16 > JACQMA01. The sequence goes on from JACQMA010000104.1 coordinate 12,735, forward strand.
CCACCACTCGAGACATTTCCTCGCGTCGTTTTGGGAAAGGACCCGGGAGCCCACGTCACTCCGAAGCGC
>JACQMA010000114.1 GCA_016203825.1 Deltaproteobacteria bacterium
ACACAGCATGCCGCAGATCTGCGATTTTTTCCCGAAGGCAAGAAAATCGGGTCGCACATCCCAGTGCTCATGGGCCCAAAATTTTCCGGTGAGCCCGAACCCCGTCTGAACTTCGTCGAAGATGAGCATGATGTCATCCTCATCGCAGATACGACGGAGTGCTTGGAGAAATTCAGGACGGAAATGATTATCGCCGCCTTCGGCCTGAATCGGTTCAATGATCATGGCAGCGACATCGTCGGGATCAATCGCAATGGCCGCGCGAATCTGGGCGATAGCGACTTCTTCCGCTGCCTGGACACGTGCCAAGATGTTTTTCGTGATCGGGAATGAAAGCACCGGCGGATCGATCCGCGGCCAATCAAATTTTGGAAAATACTGGTGCTTGCGTGGATCAGCGGTGTTGGTCAGCGAAAGTGTATAGCCAGACCGCCCATGGAACGAATGGCGGAAATGAATAACCTTGTGTCCCTTTTCCTCTTTGGTGCCCTTGGCGAAATTCTTCCGTACCTTCCAATCGAAGGCTGCTTTCAAAGCATTTTCAACACCCAGCGTCCCGCCATCGACCAAGAAGAGATGAGGGAGATACGTTGGGATCGCGTATCGATCGAACGCCTCGACACACTCCGCCATCTCGACCGTATAAATATCAGAGTTCGTGACTTTATTAACAGCCGCCCGCGCGAGTTTTTTGAGAAAGGTTTTATTCGTGAGGTCAGGATGGTTGAAGCCGATCGGCAACGATGCGAAAAACGAAAACATATCGAGGTATTTTTTTCCGCTCCGTGCATCGTGGAGCCATGACCCCTTGCTCTTGGTGAGATCGCAGACGACATCGAAACCATCGGCCAGCATATGCTTGCCAATCATTCTATGAACATTTTTTGCGTTCATCGATACGCCTCAATCCCCGTAATATCCGCTCCTAAAATCAACGTGTGCATCTCGTTTGTGCCCTCGTATGTATACACACTTTCAATGTTCATCATATGACGAATGACCGGATACTCATCGAGAATGCCATTGGCGCCCAAAATTTCTCTCGCGAGATGCGTGATTTCACGTGCGATCCGAACGTTATTCATCTTGCCCATCGAGACGTGCGTGAACTTGGCCTTATTCTGATCCTTCAGGCGCCCGAGTTGCAAGGCGAGCAACTGTCCCTTTGTGATTTCGGTAAGCATCCACACGAGTTTTTCCTGGATGAGCTGAAAGCCGGCGATGGGTTTATCAAACTGAATGCGCGATTTGGCGTACGACAGTGCGGTTTCATAACAGGCGATCGCGGCACCAAGCGCCCCCCACGCGATGCCGTAACGTGCCTGCGTAAGACACTTCAAGGGAGAGGAAATTCCTTCTGCCTTGGGGAGACGATTCGATTCGGGAACGACAACATCGTGAAAAACGAGTTCCGAGGTGACCGATGCACGCAGCGAAAATTTTCTCGTCATCTCCGGCGCTGAAAATCCCTTCATGCCTTTTTCAACGAGAAACCCGCGAATGACGCCATCATCATCTTTGGCCCAGACGACGGCAACATCGGCCATGGAGCCATTCGTAATCCACATCTTCGCACCCGAAAGAATCCAGTCATTTCCCTTTTTGCGCGCTCGCGTCTTCATACCGCCCGGGTTCGATCCGAAGTCAGGCTCGGTGAGACCAAAGCAACCGATCTTTTTTCCGCTCGCGAGTTGCGGGAGCCACTTCTTTTTCTGTTCATCGGAACCAAACTGGAAAATCGGATACATCACGAGTGCCCCTTGCACGGAACAGAAACTCCGAATGCCGGAATCGCCGCGTTCGAGTTCCTGCATGAGGAGTCCATAGGCGACGTTATTAAGCCCGGCGCAGCCATACTCCGTGGGGAGGCTGGAACCCAAAAATCCGAGCTCCGCCATTTTGGGGATGAGCTCCGTGGGAAACGTCGCGTCGCGATGATGTTTGCTGATGACGGGGAGTACTTCATGATCGACAAATTCCCGCGTTGCCCGCTGGATCATGACTTCATCTTCCGAAAGAAGCTCAGAAATGTTGAAGTAATCGAGGCTGCTCACTTGCGCCATAGTTCCTCCTTGTCGAATGGCGGGCGTGCATATATACCCTCGCCGCATGTACCGCAAGCTGAACCTCGATCGGGACAAGGTGGATCGCTGCCGCGACATGGCCAAACGTGTGGCGGCCCCGGTCCTTCGTTATATTGAACATCATTCGACGGTCGCGATCGAGCGCGCAACCCTCAAACTTGTTGGCGCCGACCCGAATGTCGTCGACACCCTCACGCGCGATCAACTCCGCCGTGGCGCGTGTTCCTGGATGCCTTCGGTTCAAGAGAAGGGGGGACGGGAAGCCCTTGGAGAACAAGCACGAGCGGCCGTCAGGCGTCTTGACGGCATCCGCATTCAGGCTGATCCTGTGGGGATGCGGCTTGCGCGTTTGTCCTCTGATGATCGGTTTGGGAAGGACGATCAATCGTTTGCCCCCACGCCTGACGATGTGGCCTCACGGATTTTTGATCGGTGTGACGGTGAATCGTGCGATCCGATTGCTTTAGCCCTCTTTGGCGCGAGCAATGTCAAACGCGCCTTCATCGATGGACAGTTTGTGCGCAAACTTTTTGTCCGCGCTGGCGTCATCACACGAACGCGTGAGGACGAACTCTTGCATCGCCTCGACGCCTATCGTCACGGACACCAAGCGCTCGTGAGTCTCTTTCTCAACGAACAGTTTGCGACGGCCGCGGACATGCCTCCGGAGATTTTTGGAGTGACGACCACGTTCGCGATTGATCCTGCGATCGAGAGCAGCGCTCTTTTCGAACTGGCCTTCGCCCAAGTGGTCCGCGAACTTTTTTTGCGGAACCCGTTCTTTTTTGCACTTCGTGGCGATCAGCCCGCATTTCGTCGCGCCCTGTTTCACACCATCGGCATCATCAGTGAAGTCAATGTACGACTGGGGGATCGCGATGCCGCAATGTTTTCCAATGCCCTCCACGATGTTGGTGACGAACTCCTGATCAATCCGAATGGGTTGATCTCGCGGCGTGCGCACACGGTCCTCGAAAATGCATTTAAACTTTTGCAGCGTGTTGAGACCCAAGGCCTCTTGGAGTCGCTGGCGGGTGGTGTCCTTGCGGACGTGGCGTGCGCCGCTGATGGCGGCGAAGGATTCGACGGCGTCTTCCAAAAAGAGCGCGGGTACTGGAATCCCATTCTCGATCTGCTCGCCGAGGAACAGACTCCCACCGGAGAACCGGAAATAGTGGTGGAGGAAAAACCGGCGCCAGGCCCCGAGGTTGTCAAAGGATCAGCCCCCGCAGCCCCCAAAAGCCGCGGGCGTCGCCGCCGCCGAGGGCGTGGCCGCGGCCGCAAACGCAGCGGTCCTGCTCCCGCCGCCCCCGCCATCAAGACAGCATAGGCCCGTGGGCCATACATGACCTGTTTTGGGTCGATGGTGGGTCGATCTTGGGTCGTTCTGGGTCGGTCTATCGACCCGTGTTTTTGGTCGTGGGTCGATCTTGGGTCGATGATGAGTCGATCTGGGTCATTGGCGGGGGAGGATGTAATAGGCCCCGTGATGATCTCCCACCTGTTGGATGCGTCCACGCTTTTCCATGTCGGCCAGTATACGGCCAACCGAGCTGTCGGAAAGCTTAAGTGATTCCATCACATCCTTGCGCGTGATCTTCCCTCGTCCCTTGATGAGCTGCAGGACGATTTCTTCACGACTCTTGGCGATCTCGCCACTTCCGGATTTGAGTTCATAGATTTTCTTCGACGCCTTCGATCCAAAGAAGACGGCCAAGACCTGCAGGGCGACCGCCGTGAGATCGGCAGGCATCGTGAACGTGGCATTCACGCTCTGGATCACAAACGCGACGAGAAAGAAGAGCAGCCAGAGATAGACAAAGACCGATCCCATCTTGGGCGGCAACTCGCTCCCCATCCATCGGCGGATTTCTTTGTCCGCGGCATAGGCGCCAACCAAGGCAATGTACACCACCATCATGCCACTGGGCATCTCGAACGCTTGGCGGAGTCCAAAATCCGCGACCATCATCCCAAAATACGTGAGCGTATAGATGAAGAGGAGCGGCGACAGCAGCGACATTTCATTAAAAGTTTTTTTGATGTCCATATTATCTCCCCGTGTGGGCCTGTTCCACCATCGCCTGCGCCTGCTCCATCGTGATCCACTGCACATCCACCATTGCCTGCAGCGTGCGTGCAGCAAGCACGACGAGATTTACGCCGCCGATTTTGGTACCGCCGGCCGCAGCCGCCTCATCGAACGCCGCTTGTTTTTCGGGCAGGAACCCCGACGACCACAACGCATCATAAAAATTGTAATACGGAATTCCACCAGTCAGATGATCCGTTGTCGATGGGGGCGGTTCGCGAACCACCCCTGCCATCGCGTGCACCTTTTCATCCGGAACTTTTTCTATTACGCGCAATGTTTCTTGCGCCAGCGTCGCCACACAATACCCGCCATCTTCCCATGCGCAATCATCTGCTCGTAGGGGCGCCGCTTGCGGTACCCACATCCCAAGCATCACGAGGAATAATATTAGAGATCGCATCGCATTCCTTTGAGCGGTTCGACCCGACCCTCGTTCTCTTTTCCCGCCGCCTTCACC
>JACQMA010000105.1 GCA_016203825.1 Deltaproteobacteria bacterium
ATGAATAAGGTTCTCATCCTCTTGGGAATTGTCGGAAGTATGCTCTTCGTCACGCCGTTGCTGCTGGCCGATGAGGAAGAGGGCGTACGCGTTCAGTATAAAGTGGGTGATGGATTGTCTGTTGGTGACGGGAGTAACTTCGTTCACCTTCAGGGACGTGTTCAGGGGCGATACACATATCTCGCGGTTGACGGGGGTTCCGATACGAGTACGTTTTCGGTTCCCAGAGCCGAACTTCAAATCGATGGATTTACGCTCGAGCGAACCCTTAAATTTTTCTTTCAAATGAACATGGCGAGTACGAACGCAGGCCGGACGACAACGGTCTGTGCGCCACCGGCATGTGCAACGACCACCACGGTTGTCTCCAACACGACGGGACTTGCCGTCCTCAATGATTATTACATCGATTGGGTTCCAACACCCTTGTTTGGAATCCAGGCGGGGCAATTCAAGGTTCCATTTCTGATCCAGCAGCTCACGTCATCGACCAAGCAACAGTTTGTCGATCGGTCGATTTTGTCCACCAGTAGTTTTTTTGATCTTGGCCGTGACATTGGGGGGAACATTCATGGTGCCCTCTTCCAAGAACACCTTCGGTACGCCGTATTTGTGTTAAACGGTGATGGCGTCAATAACTTCAATCGGAACGATCGCGCGATGATGACCGGCGTTCGCCTCGAAGTTCCCCTCTTGGGAACCTATGAGTATACCGAATCGGACACAAGTCATTCGCTCGCGCATAACCTTGGGTTTGGTCTCGCTTATGACTTCAACGAGGGTTCCTCGGCACTTCAAGCGGGGACGATCGCCGCCTTTACTAAAACCCATCATGGGACTGTCGATATTGGCTACAAATATAGAGGATTTTCTGTGCAAACAGCTGCAGTAGCGTCCCGCACTCTCGAGGGGGCATCACTCACCAATTGGGGCTACAACGGCCAGATCGGTGTCTTTGTGGTTCCGAAGATTGTTGAGGTCGCTGGTCGCGCGGCGGGTACCCTTCTCACGGGTGTCACGAATCGTTACGAATATGTGGCGGGGTTCAACTTTTTTCCCAAGGGAATAGGCCACGGCATCAAATTTCAGACCGATTACAGTTTCCTGATGAATAGTCAGGGAACCCCGAATCAGAACGACCATCAGTTTCGTGTGGCCGTGAATGTGGTATTTTAGCGACGTAACTTTCCCCTCCGTTCTGCCGATAATAATAATGACGCTGGGTTCTCATTTTGAGAAAGATTGTTTTTTGTATTCTCAATGAGATCAATAGGTTATAATAGGAGCAGTTGGTATGACTCTTGCTTAAGAAAGACTTGTGATTCCATGAAGATACAAAAAGCACCCTTTTTGATCATCCTGCTTACGGCGACCATCTTGGGCACCGCCTGCTCGGGGACCATGTCCGGCGAGATTTATGTCGATCGCAATCACAACAACTTACGTGACGCCGGTGAATCATCGGCAGGTCGCGTGCCTGTGACGATCACGCGCGATGGAAAACTCCTGATTTCGGGATATGCCTCGAGTGGGAAATTCTCCGTGGCGACGAAGGGCAAGGGGATTTATTGCGCCAATGTGCAGACCGTTCTCCTCGGTCAATCGCAAGCACCGGTGAGTGGGACCGGAACGCGTAGTCTCTCCAAGACACATGAAGGTGACACGAGTGACGGTGGTGCGGTGGAAGAGGTTGGCGATGATGAAGTGGCGGGAGAATCGGACGAGCAGGGTGGCGGCCATTCCACTGGCGGAAGTTCTTCAGGTGGTCAAAGTGTTGGCGCCAATTGTTGTGAATTGAAATGGAGTGGTTCGTGCAATATCGCCATTGCTATTCCGCAGGACTACACGGCTGATCTTGATGAAATTCCTGCTCCGCCACCGATTCACTTGGCGGCGGGGGAACATCACACGCTGCACATCGCGTACCCATGCGATTGCGAACTGAAACCGCTCTATCTTCCGCAAGTCCTTGAGGCGGTGAATTCCGGCGAGCGCTTTGACCCCAACTTGAATCGTGTCGAATTCGTAGCATCACGTCCGGTGAATGCCCGTGCGGTCTCGGTTGTTGGGGCATCTGATATTTGTTCCGCCAATGTCGAAGTCGCAGCGCGTGCGGATATCCCTCGTGAGGATTTTGAGTATACCATCTGCCCCAAGGCGCTGTGTCCCGACGGTGCCGAGCAAGAACTCGCGTGCATGGAGATCAACGTGAGTGGGGAAGTGGACTTGAGTGTCGAGCAGCGTCCCGGAAGTTCACCATCGGCAGGGGATCTCCTGCGCGTCGATGTCGTGGTAACGAATGAAAACAAGGTGGCCATTGATGATTGTCAACTCCACGTCACCTTTCCCGAGAACGTCGAGGTTCAATCAACCGCAAGTAGCGATTGCTCGATCGGTTCCGAGGCAGTCGATTGTGAGTGTGATTTTGCAAGCGGAGAAGAGGAAAAGACGTTCACGATCCGCTATCGGCTTCCTGACGATGACGAGATCACCGAGCAGACCATCTTTATCTTCAATGCTTCGGTTGAGGCAGAGGATTTGAGTGGTGGTACTGCCGAAGACGAATACGCCTTCACCCTTTCACCCTCGTCATAATTCTTTCTGCTGTTCAATACATGCATATGCCGAGTGATTGTGGATGCTCTCGAAATTTTCGGTTGAGACGCGGAACCATGAAATGCGGTCATTGGCGTTCATCGCAACCGCAACATCGCGAACGACATCCTCGACAAATTTAGGATTATTGTACGAGGCTTCCGTGACAAACTTTTCATCGGGGCGCTTGAGGAGGGAGTAGATGGGGGAACTCGCGCACGCCTCAACTGTGGTGATGAGGTCTTCAATCCACACCATTTTGCGATAACGCACATCGAGGGAGACGACGCCGCGTTGATTGTGGGCACCATAGTCGCTGATCTCCTTGGAACACGGACACAGTGTCATGACCGGAACTTTGACACCGACCAGGGCATCATCGCCTTGTTGGCCGCTTGCTGCGCGAAAGCAACATTCATACTCCATGAGGCCCGTTGTCGCCGTTACCGGTGCGGCCTTCTCGATAAAATAGGGAAAGCGAAGTTCAATGTGTGCGGAGCTTGCATCAAAACTCTCACGGATGGCACGAAGGATCATGGGGAGTCGGCGAATGTGAATTTCCTTCCGGTGTTCATTGAGGATCTCGATAAAACGGCTCATGTGCGTCCCGCGAAATTGGTGGGGGAGGTCAACAAACATGTCGATCGACGCGGTCGTGTGTTGTTCGCGTTCGTGTTTGTCGAGGACCGTGATCGGATACCGAATCCCTTTGACGCCAACGTGGTCAATCGGGATGTTTCGGTGGTCGGGTGAACTTTGTACGTCCTTCATCGCTTGAGAACCATCGACGCTCGACGCCACCGAGTCAAGAGCTGATCATCGTCAGCTCGTTTTTCCCTTGAATCAGTGTTAAGCTGTGCTAGAGAGGCGCGACACTTCCGAACGAGGTAAACATGCTGAAATTAAAGGAGAATTCGAAAC
>JACQMA010000097.1 GCA_016203825.1 Deltaproteobacteria bacterium
GTCTTGATCCCCGAAAAGCTGAAATCGAGTGAATCTTCGTCGTCAAATTTGGGAAAGGTGAATCGAAATGCCTTTGGATTACCTTGGGCAGAGGCGCGATCAATGGCAGGCCCACCCGGAAATCCGAGTCCTAAAAGTTTCCCCACTTTATCGAATGCCTCTCCTGCCGCATCATCGCGCGTTGCCCCGAGGAGTCGATAGTGACCGAACGACTGGACATCGTAGAGACTCGTGTGCCCCCCTGAGACGATAAGGGCAACGTGAGGGTAGGGAACACCATCGTGTTCCAAGTGAGCGGCATTCACATGTCCTTCCAAATGATTCACTCCGATGAAGGGGAGCCCACGTGCGATGGCCATGCCCTTCGCCATCGAGATGCCGACGAGAAGCGAGCCCACGAGTCCCGGGCATGAGGTGACGGCGATGCCATCGATGTTGTCGATTGTACACGCCGCCTCCTTCAAGGCTCCTTGAACGATCGGGACGATATTTTCCAAGTGCCGGCGTGAGGCAAGTTCGGGGACAACGCCGCCATAGGGAAGGTGGACGTCATCCTGGGATGCAACAAGATTGGAGAGGATACGGCCATCGCGAACAACCGCAGCCGAGGTTTCGTCACACGATGTTTCAATGCCTAAGACATTCATAGTCCATAATGTCCGATTAGAAATCGAGCGGTTTTTTCTGTTCCTCTTCTGCCGGTACGGGAAGGGTATTCACATCGGGTTGTGAGTTCGGGGGAGGTGCCTGTTCTTCCTTTTGCCGCTCTTCAAGAAGCGTTGCTTCTGGGTAGGACGTCATGTTTTCGATCTTTTCTCCTTGGGTTGCCTGGGCACGCCGATCTGCCAACTTTTTGATTTCTTCAAGGGCCTGATTCGCCTCGGCCGTCTTGGGAAAAAGTTCATGGACCTTTTGGAAAAACACCTCGGCTTCGTCCAGCATCCCCAGTTCGACAAAACACGTTCCTTGTCCCAAGAGGGCCTGACGCGTTTTTTCGTGTTTGGGATATTTGTCGATGACTTTCTGATATTCTTTGATCGCACGTTGCCAGTCACGGAGTGAGCCATATGATTCAGCAATCCAATATTGAGCAAGCGGAGCCAATGAACTCTTGGGATATTTTTTGAGGAAGGCATTGAACTGGGCAATGGCCTCCAAATAATTCGCACTCTGGATTTTACTGAGACCAGCTTGATAGGCGTCGCCCTCTGCAGCAACTGTCGGATTGACCTTCCGCAAGGCATCACTCATCTGGACCGAAAGAAGTGAAAGTCGTTCTTCGAGGGCTTCAAGTCGGAGATCGAGGTCGTGATAAAGTTTTTGTGTTTCCTGGCGCTGGGTTTCAATCAAATGCTGGTTCGTTTGGATGGCCCCTTGGAATTCGGTCGATTCACGACTGAGCGCCTCGGCACGTGCAACGGCTGAAGCAACATCTTGGTTATTCGTCAGGTATGTTTGTTCGATTTGCTGAATTTTCTTTTCGAGCTCATCAAGACGCTGGCTCGTCGTATCGGCCATTGCTGCCGATGTCACCAGCAGGAGACATCCCAACCACCAGAGTTGCTTCATGATGTCCTCAAAACAAAACCCCCGCCGTAAACAGGACAGGGGTTTTGGGTTTCAACTTCGTAACGTGTTACTGTGCAATAAATTCAGCCCGTCGATTTTGCCACCAGCAGCTCTCATCGCTACATGTGGCGACTGGTTTTTCTTCTCCGAAGCTCACGGTCGAGAGACGATCTGCAGCAACCCCCAGTTTGACGAGATAATTTTTCGCCGAGTTCGCACGACGATCACCTAAAGCGATGTTATATTCGTTCGAACCCCGTTCATCGCAATGGCCTTCGACCGCAATCTTTTTCTTGGAATGAGATTGCGCCCACGCGGCATTGTTCTGGAGCACGGACTCGAATTCAGCCTTGATGTCGGACTTGTCAAAATCGAAATGAATGCGTTGTAAACCACTGGAAGACTTTGATGTCTTCTTCTGTTGGGCGCATCCGGTGACCAACAGCGCACATCCTGCAACGACAACCACTCCCCACAGCATTCCTTTTTTCATTGGTATCCCCTCCCCACGGCGCCCCTCCCGTTACTGCCAACGAGATCGGCAAGTGGTGAAAATTGTTGTGGAAAGCACGCTACGGGGAGCGGCCAAAAAAGTCAAGGGGATTGTCTTTTTGAAGCTTCTCTTGGCTTCGCGGTTGACCTTCGTTATGATGACACCACTTTATGCGCTCTTCCCGGGTTATCGTTATTGATCGTTCGGCCCTTGCCGTGAACATGTTCCGACTTCTCCTTGCGCCTTTGGGAGTCAAGCTTGTAGCGGCCAAGCGCTGTGATGAGGCTCGACCGTTCCTCCAACGCGAAACGTATGCCCTGATGATTGTGAATTCCAATACCTCCGGGAAGCGCTTCAATGAATACCTCACGTGGTGGTGTGATGATCCTGTTGTTGCCCCCTTGCCGAAGATTTTTCTCTGTCAGGAAGGGAAGGGTGAGGTGTCATGGCGCGAGGTGCTGGCGGGCGTGCCGCAGGCCCGGGTGATGATACGGCCGTTTGATCCCCAGGAGTTTGTCAATCTCCTCCAGCCGATCCTGGGCAAAGAGAGGAAGTCATGACTGAGAGCCGTGAGCGCCGTCTCTATCCCCGCCGTATGTGCCGGACACGCGTCGTGTTTGAGGACGAATTTGGCGAGGGATTATTCTACGTCTATTCCAAAGATGTCAGCGAGGGTGGACTTTCCCTCGAAAGCTCAATTCCCGTTCGGCTTGGTTCGTTGCTTTTTCTCTCATGGGAACTCCCCGGAGAGCGAAGGATCCTGCGGGCAACGGGAAAGGTTGTACGATCTGTCGGTGGTGGGGTTGGTATTCAGTTTGTCGAACTTCCAGAAACGATGATGAAACCGCTGCATCATTTCTTGGGGTCGTCGTAGTCAGCTGCTAACGTTCCATTCCACTCTTGCCATGGCCACCGGTCCCCTTTGACCGCCCTCCAGTACGGCTTGCTTCCCGTTCGCCAGGGATCGACGACAATTCCTGTTTCAAAGGACTGACCTCTTCGAAAGAGGGCGATGGCGTTTGATTCCCGCGATGTCCCTGCATTCCCTTCGACCCACGCAAACGAAAAAAAAGACCACGGTTGTGTGGCAAGGACCTGACGCAGATCGTGGGCGTAGTGATAACAATATCCTTTTTTTCGGAGGCCCAGCTTGATGGCCATGTTGTGGAGTCGCGGGGACACGAAGACCCGATATTCCTGAGAGAGCTGATAGAGCGTTGAGATGATCGTCTTTGCCAGGCGATCAGCTTCAGCGTCGATGTTTTCATCACGTGCCGTCGGTGGAAGCGAGAGGAGTGTCTGCTTGAGGTCGACGACCGATTTCCAGAAAACAGAGGACGGCTTCGTGGTCCGAACGCGCTGGTCTCGAAGATGACGAAGTGTGTCCTCTGCAGGCACGCTCCATTCATCGGGGGCGATGGTGATGGGTGGTACATGGGCGGCCTGGAGAGAAAAGGGGAAAGCGATGAGGAAGAGCACAACAACAATCAGTCTGCGAACGCTCATCGTTTTGGAGGAGGCGATCCCCGACGGCGAAGATCGGCTTCAAGCGTCTCAAGTTTTTCGCGCAGGTGTTTGAGTTCCGACTGCAAGGTGGGAATGCTTTGGACATTTTCCACCGCGGGACGAATCTTTTCATCCACAAACTCGCGCACGTGACCAATCTCACGGACGCCACTTTCGATAGTTTTGGCCAGGAGTTCGCGCAATGCCCCGCCGCGCGTGCGGATCATGTCGGTCAGGATTTGCAACGGAAGGACGTTGGTCTTTTTCCGCTGCTCTTCGAGAATGATCTGGGCAAAGGTGAGGGACGTAATATCTTCCTTGGAGGCGTTATCAATAATTTGCACTTCCTCGCCGAGCTTGATCATCTCCGCGATGTCTTCGAGCGTGACATAGCACGAATCCGTCGTGTCGTAGAGTTTTCGGTTTTGATACCGCTTAATTACTTTTGGTGTGTGAGTGGTCATAGACGTTTTCGTTTCTTGGTTTTTGTTTTTTTCTCCTCCCCATGGAGGATGAGGTCACTGCCCAACTCGGTGACGACATCGAGGGCGCGGCTAAAAAAGGTCATGAGTTTTTGATTCTGTGGTTCTTTACCACTTTTTTCCACGTAGTGTTTGCAGAATTCCAAGGCCCCCTCAGCAGCGATGAGCAATTCACGTCCCGCCCGAAGCACATGGAGTTTGGTTTCCGTCCATTCTTGTTTTTCGTTCTTCATTTTTTAAACCACCGTTGAATCCGCGACCATTCGTTCATTCCCACCATGACGGCGACCGCCACGAGGACCACCAGGGCTTCAGGTGGGCCAAACGCGGCGACCAATTCCGACCATGAGGGCATGACTATTCCTTACCATGAGGACTTTTGGGATGTCCAGTTTTGATACTTCGACCGTGCTCAGTATTAAGAAAGTCGCCACTGCTGTAGAAATTGGGTGGTGTTGTGTCACCATCGTGAAGGTGAAAGCGGATGACAAAGAGCGTCGCGGTGGTGAAGAAGGCCAGAATGGGAACAGCCGCAAGAAGCGGAAAAATGTGCTGCGTCGCAGCAAAAAAAGTCAGGGAGATGGCCAAGGTATAACAGGAAGCAATGAGGGCGCGACGACAGTGGAGTTCGATCCCTGTGCCACGGTCTTCGGTGCGATACCAGTGCATGGAGGCACACATGCGTAAAAAAAAGTACACGAGAGAAAAAAGAAGAAGAAGAGCCGTTTGGAACGCCGTTGTTTTGTGGTATGCCGCGCAAATCCACGACCAACCGAATCCAGCGAGGGTGGTCACTTCCGAAAGTGCAGCAAGCGGGCCGTAATGATTGAACCAATGGGTTGGGGCTTTCACGCCGTTCGCCCTAAAATATTTTGCGCTGTTCGTAAAGAGCAGCTACAATGTTTGGGTGAGGCTCCAGTTTCTGGGCGCCACCGAGACGGTCACCGGTTCAAAGTATTGTCTTTCGCAGGGTGATCACTCCTGGCTCATTGATTGCGGGTTGTTTCAGGGCTTGAAAGAGCTCCGTCGTCGCAACTGGCATCGTCTGCCCGTTGATGAAGCGAAGCTCGATGCCGTCCTGCTCACGCACGCCCATATCGATCACACGGGCTATCTCCCCGTCCTCGTCAAACATGGTTTTGAAGGTCCCATCTATGCCTCGGCCCCCACCATCGAACTCTGCAAGCTGATGCTTCCGGATGCCGGTTACATTCAGGAAGAAGATGCGCGTTTCGCCGCGACCAAGGGGTTTTCGAAACACGCATCTCCGCAGGCCTTGTACACCTATGACGATGCCGTCCGGTCGCTGAAACAGCTGACCCCGGTGGTCGATTGTGAATGGCTCGATCTCTCACCCGGGGTACGGGCGATGTATCGACCTTCGGGACACATCCTGGGATCACGCTTCATTAATATCTCCGTTGAGGAAAAACACCGGCATTTTAATATCTTTTTCGGGGGCGACATCGGCCGCTATGACGCCCTCATTGCGATCGATCCGGGCAAGGTCAAAAGCGTGACCTATCTGTTGCTTGAGGCGACCTACGGCGAAAAGCTTCATCCGGAAGAAGATGTGTACGCGCGTTTTGAGAAGATCATTATGGAAACCGTGGCGCGTGGTGGAAAAGTTTTGATCCCGGCGTTTGCGGTGAGTCGGACGCAACAGATTCTCTACATCTTGCGGAAGTTAGAAAATGAAGGGCGACTTCCACCGGTCCCCATTTATTTGAATAGTCCCTTGGCGATTGATGCGACCTCGGTCTACAAACAGTTTATCCATGAGCAGAATTTTTTCTCGAATGGCACACCGACGGAAGATGTCTTTCATCCTTCACGGCTCACCATGGTCCACGAAGCATCCGCGTCGAAGCATTTGAACCACCTCGAAGGTCCGGCGATCATCATCTCGTCTTCCGGGATGCTCATCGGCGGGCGCATTCTGCATCACTTGAAATACTATCTCCCGGATCCGGCATCAACGCTCGTGCTGACCGGCTTTCAAGCCGAAGGCACGCGCGGGCGCGCACTTCTCGATGGTGCAAAATCGATCAAGGTGCACGGCCAGGATGTTGCGGTGCGCGCGCACATTGAATTTGTCGAGTCTCTTTCAGCTCACGGCGATTGGAAGGATATTATGCGGTGGCTCAAGGGTTTCGAGCGACCGCCCCACACGACGTTTCTGATCCACGGTGAACAATCGGCGCTGGGGGCACTCAAACAGAAGATTGAAGATGAACTGCGTTGGAACGTCGTTATTCCCCGCTACTTTGACCGCGTCGATCTGTAATGTATTTTCCGAGGTACTCCTTCGCGCGCTTCACCGATTCCCGGAGATCGTGTCCCTGCGCGAGATACGCGGCGATCGCCGAAGAAAAACGACACCCCGTCCCGCGTGGGCTCTTGCCGGGAATGCGTTGCGCCGAAAAGATCGAGAACGTAGCGCCGTCATAGAGAATGTCCGTTGCGTCGCCTGTGAGGTGTCCACCTTTGACGATGACGGCGAGTGGCCGTTCTTTCGCGGTACGAAAGTGACTCACTTCATGGTGGATCGCTTCGGCGGCACTGCGCATCGTATCGAGTCGCGACACTTGTTGTCCCGCAAGCGTTGAGGCCTCAGAAAGATTAGGCGTGATGACCGTTGCGAGCGGGAGAAGTTGTTGTCGATACAAGGCGACCGCTTTACTTTCGAGGAGCGGCGCCCCTGAGGACGAATGCAAAATCGGATCGATCACTATATGCGGAACGGGCGTGTGTTGCAGAAACCAAATGATGGCGCGAATATTCGTTTGCGTCGCGACCATGCCAATCTTGACCGCGGCGATCTCGCGGTTGCGGCATGCCGTGGAGAGTTGTTGGGTGAGAAGATCAGCAGGGGTCGGGTGGATTGCAA
>JACQMA010000099.1 GCA_016203825.1 Deltaproteobacteria bacterium
AAAGACTACATCGCGATGCCCAAAGGGAACAATTATCAATCGCTGCACACGACGGTGATTGTTCCCGGTGGAGAGCGAGTCGAGTTTCAGATTCGATCACGCGAGATGCACGAGATGGCGGAGCACGGGATCGCGTCGCACTGGAAGTATAAAGAAGGAAAGCTCATCGCCGACAAGGATGAGATGAAATTTAAGTGGATTCGAAGGCTTCTCGATTGGCAGCGTGAACTTTCCGATCCGGCCGAGTTTCTCGACACCGTGAAGCTCGATCTCTTTGTTGACGACATCTATGTTTTTACCCCTACGGGCGAACTCAAAGAACTACCGCGTGGTTCAACCCCCGTTGATTTCGCCTACAGTATTCATACCGACGTCGGACATCGCTGTGTTGGAGCACGGGTGAGTGGCAAGATCGTTCCGCTGCGTTCTGTTTTGCGCAGCGGCGACACGGTCGAGATTATCACCGGTAAGCACAAGCGTCCGAATCCTGATTGGTTACATTTTGTGGTGACCAGTCGTGCCAAAGCCAAGATCCGTCAGTATTCGCGGCAAGAGGAGCATGATCAGAGCGGGGCCATTGGTCGTGGTCTTTTGGAGCGCGCCTGTACGCGCGTTGGGCTGACGGCTGACCAAGTTCTCAAGCATCCTGCGGTTGAAAAATTTGCGCTTGATGCATCGTATGAGAATGCCGAGGCCCTCCTCATTCCGGTCGGTTACGGAAAAATTTCTCCCCAGCAGCTCATTCACCTTGCTCAGCCCGAAGAGAAAAAGGACGAAAAAGAAACGGCAGCCGATGAGAGCGTCCTCACGAAACTCGTGAAAAAACTCTCTCGGGGTGGGCCGGGGCCGATACGGGTTGGTGGGATGGGCAATATGCTCGTGAGTTTTGGTAAATGTTGTAATCCCATCGTCGGAGATTCGATTGTGGGATATGTCACGCGGGGCCGGGGTATCTCCGTGCATTTGGCTGATTGCCCTCGGGTGATCGGGATGGATCCTGAGCGCAAAATGCCCGTTCAATGGGAAAAGGGTGCTGAGATTACTCGCGTCGCGCGACTCAAGGTCATTTGTGTTGATCGTCCCGGACTCTTGGCGGCCATGACGGAAGCGATCACCTCGGTGGGGGCGAATATTGCCGCGGCATCGATCAAGACAAGTGATGATAAAACGGCGACCAATCTTTTCGACGTGGAGATCAAGGACGTCGCTCAGTTCCGAAAGGTCGTGAAATCCTTGGAACGCGTCAAAGGTGTTATTTCGGTTGAGCGGATCCGCGGGTAACCGGCGTTGCCTTGGGGGCAAAACCGGAACGAATGCAACGGGTGCACACGACAACGCGGCGACGACGGCCGTTGGTCACGGTGTGGAGTCGCTGGAGGTTCGGTCGGGAGATTTTGCGGGTTTTGTTATTGGCGTGCGAAACATTATGCCCAAAAACCGTTCCCTTATGACAGACAGCACAAAAACTCGGCATGATGATCCTCCGTGGACGTCGGAAAA
>JACQMA010000009.1 GCA_016203825.1 Deltaproteobacteria bacterium
CTTCGGTGAGCGTCGGAATGTTAATCCGAATCATTTTTCCGTCATTGACGGGATTGAGTCCCAGGCCCGACGTTTGAATGGCCTTCTCGATCGCTTGAGCGGCACTTGTATCCCACGGTTGAATCGCAATCGTGCGCGCGTCGGGAAGCGACAGCGTCGCCATTTGGTTCAGGGGCATCACACTTCCGTAATACTCCGCGCGAACGTTTTCGATCATTGAAAGGGACGCGCGTCCCGTGCGGAGTTGCGCCAGTTCCTGGCGAAACGCCGCCAAGGCCCTTTCCATTTTCTGTTTCGCCCCGTCATACATTTTATTCGGCATAGACCACCGTTCCGATCTCTTCCCCCATCACCGCCTTGAGGAAGTTTCCCTTGCGAAAAATATTAAAGACCAACAGAGGAAGTTTTGCATCCATGCACATCGAGATGGCGGTGAGATCCATCACCTCGAGTTTTTTGCGGATCACATCCATGTGCGTCAATTTCTGAAACCGCGTCGCCTTCGACGACTTCACGGGATCGGCATCATAGACTCCATCAACCTTGGTCCCCTTGCAGACGATATCGGCATGAACCTCGAGGGCCCGCAGCGCTGCCGCGGTATCGGTCGTAAAATAAGGATTCCCCGTTCCGCCTGCAAAAATAATCGTGCTCCCCTCGCTCAAAGAACGCATCGCCGCGCGTTGCGAAAAAGGTTCGGCCATCTGGTGAATCGGAAATGCGGTCAGGACACGCGTTGGAACATTTTCTTTAATGAGGGCGTCTTGGAGCGCGAGACTATTAATGACCGTCGCGAGCATCCCCATGTTATCAGCTGTGGTGCGATCCATGCCGCCCGATGACGCCGGGCTTCCGCGAAAGATATTGCCGGCACCAATGACCACGCCAACTTGAACACCTTTTTGCACGACGGAGGCAATTTCCTGGGCAATGCCGTGGGCGACATCAAGGCTGATGCCGTACTTGGAGTCCGGCGGAAGGAGTGCTTCACCCGAAAGCTTGAGGATCACCCGTTTGAATTTTGGCACCGTTACCCCCCGACCTGGTACCTCACAAATTGCTCGACGCGAATACCAGCATCCATCTGTTGGAGAAATGTTCCGACGTTTTGCTTCCCTTCCGGATCGCGCACATACACCTGCTCATCGAGGCAGACATCGCCGTAAAATTTTTCCATCTTTCCCGTGACAATTTTTTCGAGAATCTCCGGCGGCTTTTTGGTCGTCGCCAGTTGCGCAAGTTGTATCTCGCGCTCCTTCTCCATCACGTTCGCAGGGATCTCATTTCGGCGAACATACTGCGGATGCATGGCCGCCA
>JACQMA010000007.1 GCA_016203825.1 Deltaproteobacteria bacterium
GATAAGCACAGCTCATTTGGTCAGAGAACTGAGGATTAGCCGTCAGGCCATTCATCGACATCTCATCCTTCTAGTCCGCGAAGGAAAAATCATCAAGCTTGGGACGAGCCGAAAGACGGCCTTCTATGTCTTAAACCAGCAGGCGGTCTTAAAAAAGACGGGTGGTCCTCGTCCGCATTTTCGCAAGCGCTACAAACCGCAAGGACTGGATGAAGAAAGTGTTTTCGAGGA
The DNA here is from genome assembly GCA_016203825.1 of Deltaproteobacteria bacterium. Taxonomy (GTDB): domain Bacteria; phylum UBA10199; class UBA10199; order 2-02-FULL-44-16; family 2-02-FULL-44-16; genus JACQMA01. Next base: position 232 of record JACQMA010000007.1, read on the forward strand.
ACTGTTGCACCAGCCAACCTTGTTGAAGGATCTTTCTCCGAAGGTTCGTTCCCTCTTTCATTACGCTTTTACCGAAATACTCAACAATGCAATCGACCATGCGCAATCGCCGATCATCGTGGTTGATGTTCAATCGACCCCCCATGATATTCGCTTTGCCGTCATTGATCACGGTGTCGGTATTTTTGAAAATATTCGTTCCAAGAAAATGCTCGCCAATGAAATGGAAGCCCTGCAAGATCTTCTTAAGGGGAAACAAACGACGGCGCCAGGAGAACATTCGGGCGAGGGAATCTTTTTTACATCAAAAATTGCCGATCGATTGACCATCGAAAGTCATCGCAAGCGTCTTCTGATTGATCATCGTCTCGACGATCTCTTTGTCGAAGATATCCGAAAGTGTCGAGGGACACGCGTGCGGTTTATGCTTTCGAAACAAACCTCTAAGGACCTCGATGCCATTTTTGCGCAGTACACCAACGAGGAGTTTCAGTTTTCCAAAAGCCAGGTGACGGTGAAATTATTCAAAGAGGGAGAGGAATATATTTCACGTTCTCAGGCGAAACGCCTCCTGCATGGCCTTGACCGATTCACCGAGATCACGGTTGACTTCAAAGGGATAACGTCGATTGGCCAAGGGTTTGCCGATGAGGTTTTTCGCGTTTTTCCGAATCACCATCCGGGGATGACGATCACCCCCATCAACTGCCATGAAAACGTGGAGTTCATGATCAAGCGCGCCAAAGCGTCACCTTAATTATTCACAGCCTGATGGAGGCGCCAGCGGGTGCCTTTCCTGGAGCCCATCTGTTCGATGCCCTTGAATGTTTTGAGATCGATGAGGGCTTGTTGTCGTGAGACGGCGTGATCTAAGACATCAAGGTAGTCGCTCATGCGAATTTCTCGTTGGTGGGTTAGAAGTTTTTTCAAGATGTTGCGTCGTGTGGGGGCGTCAAGGGTGCCCGTGGTGGTACGCGTCTTTTCGTCAAAGCGTGGCGCTTCGCATGCCAAAAACCCCCACCGTTTGTATTCGGCCAATGGTTTTTCGCGGGCGCGCTCCGCTAATCTTCCGCCAAGGTGATAGAGATGATGGAAGTAAAATTGCATTGGCGCCGGGTCGATCCCTCGTTGAAGGTATTCACAAAAATAACCGAGATCGACGTTTCCCTTCTCTTGGCGCCTCACAAATTCTGCGACGACGGCGATCGTCTGGGGCGTTCGCATCTGTTTGAAAAAAGATCGAATGAGCGATGGATTGAAGGTTTGCCAGTGTTCTCTCACGAAGCGTACGAGAATGGTGATGAGGCGTGGATCGTAACGAGAACAATCGGCAGCGAGACACAGCACTTCTTCGCGATGCTTCGGATGATACGGCCAGGAAAATCGTTCCCCCACACATGCAGCACCGAGCTGCGAGAGTTCAAAATAGAGTCGACTCAAATGCTTTTCGGTGGGGATGGCCTTGATCATGGTCTTAGACTTCCCGTTCGTCGAGGAGGTCTTCGAGAAATCGCACAGCATGGTCTGCACCGGGAAGTCCTTTATCGATAAAGGTTTGCAGATGTGTCCGAACCATGTCGGTATTGGCACCCCGACGAATGAGAACGCGAGCGTGCCCGATATCTTTCTCCCGCCCGGCAAAACACTTCATGATGAGCAGGTCTTCTCGGCCGAGGGCGAGGGCGGTGAGGTTTTTTCCGCGAAAAACGGGAACGAGTCGTTCCCGAAAATCTTTGGGAAGCGTATACGTAAACGTGTTGAAGTAATCATTGAGCCAGTGGGGGCTGATCTTGAGTTCTCGCGCAACGGCCTTCACCAGGGGATCGAGTTCGGCAGGGGTGAGGGCAGACGTGAGCGGAACGGCATCGATGTCGAGGGTTTCAAGGCGGATCTTGTGGGCCAGCAGGAGTGCTGCCCCACCCCCAATGAGCAGCGTGACCGGCTTTGGGAGGCTCGCGTCGAGTGCCGCAAGGGCCTGTTCCATGACCTGTTGTTTCATGCGACCCTAGTATGACAATTATATGACTACTTGTCAATATATGGTCATATATGACCAGAAAGCACCAGGTGCTTTCTGGTCTACGGTTTCAATCGTGGATCGAATTCGATCAAAAACCCTTCATTATAGACCTCGAGCGCCAAGCGGTCGGGAGGTTTGGGGAGAGGGGAGGCGCGCTGGACGGCACGCGTACATGAGGCATCGAAACCGGCATTGCCAGAGCGAGCAACCCAGAGTGCAGAAGCAATTTCGCCATCATAATCAACTCGTACTTCGAGGCGCGCATTGAGCGGTGGTGCCCCCTCTTCAAGAAAACTCGGGGGGATGATCCACTCGCCCATGATCTTGGCGCGCACCATGGC
>JACQMA010000122.1 GCA_016203825.1 Deltaproteobacteria bacterium
ACGATACGCTCTCGACGTTCCTACGACTGGACATCAAATTCGCCGGGTGCCGACATCAGGTACGGATCGCCCGTCGCTTCAACCCAGTAACTGCGCTCTTCAAGATCGAAAACGAGACGAATATAGATCCCGTCCAAGATGGATTTGTTGTAGAGGTAGCGAATCGTTGACGCGAGCTGGTTCGACGTGCGCTTGAGATCACGATCGACAAAATCCCCCCCAACCGCCACGACCATACCCACGATGAGCGTCACGACGGCCAGCGCAATCAGCAGTTCGAAGAGGGTAAAGCCGCTACTGGTTCGCTTCGAATGAGGAAATATCCGCATCGTAATCGCTTCCTCCTTCTTGGCAGTCGGCCCCGAGCGAATAAATCTCGGTCTCATGCCCCTGAATGCCGGGGCTGTAGTAGGTGTAGTCGCAACCCCACGGATCTTTGGGCACCGACTTCATATAACCCTTCGGAGGATAGCGTTTGGGCACGCGGCCTGCGCTCGGTTTCGCGACGAGGGCCTGGAGCCCCTGTTCGGTGGAAGGGTAAAAACCCGCATCGCGACGAAATTGATCGAGCGCATTCTCGAGCGCCTTGATCTGTGTCTTCGCCGTGTCGACCTTGGCCTCATCGAGACTATTAATGACACTGACCGTGACGATCGAGGCGATGAGTCCCAAAATGGCGATCACCACCATGATCTCGATGAGCGTCATACCACGTCTATCCTTCCATCGGTTCTTCATGTTCCCCCTCCTTCGGTTAGCCTTGCAGTTGGTTGAGTTTCAAAATCGGCAGCAACACCGACATCACGATAAACGACACGACGCCTGCCATCACCAAAATCATCACGGGTTCCAGCAGCGACGTCAACGCCCCCAGTTGGGCGTCGACCTGATTATCGTACGTTTCGGCCACACGCTCAAGCATCCGCTCGAGCTCGCCGGTCTTCTCTCCGATGGCGATCATGTGCGTCACGAGCGGCGGAAACTGACCGCTGCGCTTCAGGGGATCGGCAAGGCTTTGTCCTTCGCGTACATCGTCACGCGTCTTCTCGATGACCTCCCGCAGGAGACTATTCGTCATAATGTTGCGGACGATGTCGAGGGCATTGAGCAGCGGCACACCACTCGAAAGGAGCGTGGCGAGTGTTCGCGAAAAACGCGAGACGATGATCATGCGTTGCAAATTCCCAAAGATGGGGAGCTTCAAACTCCGTCCGTCCCACCAGCGGCGCCCCTTGGGGGATCTGAGCCACCGTCGAATCCACCACACCATGCCACTCACCACGATGATGACCAACCACCAGTAATGAATCAGACCGTTGCTGACCCCGATCAAAATTTTTGTCGGCAGCGGGAGTGCCGCCCCCGTGTCTTCGAAAATCGCCGTGATTTTGGGAATCACAAAGGTGATGAGCCCCAGCATCAACACGACCCCCACGATCGACATGATGAGCGGATACGTCATCGCCCCAATCACCTTACTGCGCAGTCTCGCCTGGGCCTCGGTGAAATCGGCAAGGCGCCGCATCACAATCTCGAGCGCACCACTGTTTTCGCCTGCGTTCACCATGTTGATGTAGAGTTCGCTAAAAATATTCGTGTGGGCCCGCAGCGCGTCGGAAAGTTTTCCACCTTCCGTTACCTTTTCACGCACCTGCGACAGCACCGCACGCAGTTTCACGTTTTCTGTTTGATCGACGAGGGCGGTCAGCGCATCGACCAACGGAATGTTGGCCGCAAGCAACGATGAGATTTGCCGCGTGAGGATCGCAATCTCTTGGGGTTTCACGCGCTGAAAGTATTTCCCAAAATCGACGCTCATCCCCATCGACATTTTTTGTTTCATCGCGCCTTCGAGACCAAGCTGCGTTGGGAACACCCCCATGCGACGAAGTTTCAAACGCGCAGCGCGATCGTGCTCGGCGTCCAGAATGCCGGCGGCACGCTTTCCCTTCGAATCGATCCCGATGTACTGAAAGACAGGCACGCGTTATCCGTTCTCTTCTTGCGTGACGCGCAAGACCTCTGCAATCGTTGTTTGTCCTTGCAAGACCTTCATGGCCGCATCATCGCGCAACGTCTTCATCCCTTGCGACAGGGCCACTTGCTTAATCGCCGACGCATCCGACCCCTTCATGAGCTCGGCGCGAATCGCATCCGTCATCATCACGATTTCATGGATCCCCATACGACCCGCATATCCCGTCTCGATGCAACTCGGGCACCCAATCGGTCGATAGAGCTGCCGCCCTTTGAGGTCGGCCATCGTCAGCCCAATCTTTTGCAACTCGTCTTCTTCCGGTGTGTAGAGACGCGCACACTCACGGCACACCGTGCGCACAAGGCGTTGCGCAATAATTCCCAGCACCGATGACGACACGAGAAACGGTTCGACGCCCATCTCGACAAGGCGTGTCACTGAACTCACGGCGTCGTTCGTGTGCAAGGTCGACAACACCAAGTGACCCGTAAGCGACGCCTGAATCGCAATCTCGGCCGTCTCGCGGTCACGAATTTCACCGACCAT
>JACQMA010000123.1 GCA_016203825.1 Deltaproteobacteria bacterium
ATGGATTTTCGCGGCGATCCCTCGTCGGCGCTCCTCGAAGTCCTCGATCCGGAACAGAACTTTTGTTTCAATGATCATTACCTCGATCTCGATTATGACCTTTCAAACGTCATGTTTATTACCACGGCGAACACACTCCCGGCAATTCCCTTGCCACTCCAGGATCGCATGGAGATCATTCGTATCCCCGGCTATACCGAACTCGAAAAGATCAAGATTGCGGAGAAATATCTGATTCCAAAACAACGCGAAGCCAACGGGCTTACGGAAAAGAATATTTCCTTCACGGACTCATCCCTCAAGCTGCTCACTCGCCGTTACACCAGAGAGGCGGGCGTTCGTAATCTCGAACGTGAAATAGCATCCGTCAGTCGAAAGGTGGCGCGCGAGGTGGCCAAGTCGGAGAGTCGTGACAAAAATGTTCGCGTGACGCCGAAAAAAGTTCAGCAGTTCCTGGGTGTGCCCAAGTACCACTACGGCCTGGCCGAGGAGCATGATCAAGTGGGTCTGTGCACGGGACTTGCGTGGACTGAAGTTGGCGGTGAGCTCCTTGCTACGGAAGTTTCGGTCATGCCGGGTAAGGGAAAACTCATCGTCACCGGAAAACTGGGTGAGGTGATGAAAGAATCGGCGCAAGCGGCGATCAGCTATGTGCGGTCGCGCGCCGATCTCCTGGGCCTTGGTCGTGATTACTTCGAAAAGATCGATATCCACATTCACTTGCCCGAGGGCGCGATTCCGAAGGATGGTCCATCGGCAGGAATTACCATGGCCACGGCTGTTGTTTCAGCACTCCTGAAAATCCCGTGCCGAAAAGATGTAGCGATGACGGGTGAGATTACGCTGCGCGGGCGTGTCTTGCCCATTGGCGGACTCAAGGAAAAGATGCTCGCGGCACACCGGGGAAAAATTCGCGAAATCTTGATTCCGAAGGAAAACGAGAAAGACCTGAAGGAAATTCCCAAGCGCATTCTCAGTGAACTTCGTGTCACGCTGGTCGATCATACGGATGAGGTGCTCCAGCATGCCTTGGTGTTGCCTCCAGGCCGCGAGCTCTTTCGCAAGAGGGAATCTGCGAAAAAAACAGTGCTTCCCGTGGAAAAGCGGAAGGAACCTGAGGTCGAAGTCGCCTTCGTCCGACACTGATAAGGATCACGCACAAAGCCCTTGTCTTTCGGGGAGCGCTCCATTAGTCCTCCCGCCGTTTCTTCCACCTTTTGAAAGGAGCGCGTATGGCAACGGTCCCTTCCCTTGAGGCACTTGGGATTTCTCCCCGTCGGTCGGTTTTTCGTAATCTTGATCCCCTGAAACTCACCATGATGGCGGTTGAACGCGGTGAAGGACAGCGCGCTGCCAACGGGGCGCTCGTTGTTTCGACGGGGAAGTGCACGGGTCGTCGTCCCCAGGATCGATTCATCGTTGAAGACGCCACAACCAAAGAAAAACTCTGGTGGGGCAAGGTCAATCAACCCGTCACGTCCCAGGCCTTCGAGAATCTGTGGAAGCAGGCGATGCAGTATCTTGCCGAGCGCGATCTCTTTCTCTTTGATGGTTTCTCTGGTGCCGATCATACGTACCGTCTCCCCGTTCGCGTGGTGACCGAGAAGGCATGGCATACCCTCTTCGCCCACACGTTGTTTCTTCGTCCGACTCATGAAGAACTCACACGTCACGATCCGCAGTTCACGGTGGTCAACGCGTGTGGTTTGAAGGCCAAGGCGGGAGAAAATGGTGCGAAGTCTGATGTCTTTGTGGGGATCGATTTTGCCAGTCGCCGCATTCTCATTTTGGGAACCGAGTATGCCGGTGAAATGAAAAAAGGGATTTTTGCGGTGATGAATTGTCTCCTGCCGGATCGCAATGTTTTCCCAATGCACTGCTCCGCGAACGTTGGGGAGCGGAAAGATACAGCACTCTTCTTTGGTCTCTCGGGCACGGGGAAGACGACGCTTTCGGCGGATCCAGGTCGTCGGCTCATTGGTGATGACGAGCATGGGTGGAGCGATCGCGGTGTTTTTAATTTTGAAGGTGGTTGTTACGCCAAGGTAATTCGACTTTCGCAGGAGGCCGAACCGCAAATTTGGAATGCGATTGGCAAAGGCAGTGTCCTGGAAAATGTGGTCATGAATGCCACGACCGGTACCGTTGACTATAATGATGAGACGATGACCGAAAATACGCGGGCCACGTACCCCGTCGAGAGCGTTCCCAACTGTATCCTGGAAGGCGTTGGCGGGCATCCCAAAAATGTTTTCTTCCTGACGTGCGATGCCTTTGGGGTTTTGCCGCCGATTGCGAAACTCACGCCAGAAATGGCGATGTATCATTTCCTCTCGGGCTACACGGCAAAAGTGGCGGGGACCGAGGCTGGCGTTACGGAACCCGCGGCGACATTTTCACCCTGTTTTGGCGGGCCATTTTTGCCGCTGCATCCCACGACCTATGCC
>JACQMA010000115.1 GCA_016203825.1 Deltaproteobacteria bacterium
CCCCTCGAGGGTGCTGAGGGCATGATTCGCTTTCAGGGAAATAAAATTGTTTTCGACCGCCTCCGGGCACGGGTGGACAACGGGAGTGGAGAACTGACGGGCGATCTGACTCACCGAAACTTAAAAATCGAACATGTGAATCTTTCCCTCATCGCAAATTCTTTTACGTATCGTTCTGCCGACGGTTGGTTGCGAAGCGAATTCGACGGTCGTCTCAAGCTTGTGGGAACCTTACCCTCGCCGCTCCTCTCCGGCACCATCGCCATTCTCGACGGCCGTTACACCAAAGATTTCACCCTACTGGAAACACTTGCGGAAAAACCAAGACCCACGGCTGAAGAAGAGGCGGCCTTGATCCTTTTCAACCCGCGTCTGGATATCATTATCACGACGAGTGGCGATTTCTTTATTCGCAATAACATCGGTGAAATCGGACTGCGGCTCAACACGACTTTGGGTGGAACGCAACGACGTCCGCAATTTGGCGGAACCGTCAACGTTACGGAAGGGACGATCTCTTACCTGGGGTTGAACTTTGAAATCACCAAGGGATTTTTGGAGTTTCGCCGGCAGTACGCAACAACGATCATGGAAGTGACCGCCGAACGCGACATCGGCATCTATCACGTCACGCTCGTGCTGCGCGGTCCCACCGACAATCTCACCTTGGATCTCGCCGCGACATCCCCACAAGGACCACTCGAAAAACGAGATGTCATTTCGCTGATCGCCTTTGGGACGACCGAGCGCGATCGCGACGAAGCTAAAGCAGCACAACAACGTGGCGAGCTGACCGCGCAAATTATCGCCTCTCAATTTACCCACGTCGTTGAACGGCCGGTCTCGCGCTTCACCCATCTGGACACCTTTCGGCTTGAAGCAGCGGACCCACGTTCACAAGCGATTTCACGGGTGACCATGGGAAAACAATTATCGGACCGACTTTCACTCGACTTCTCGACGAGCATTAATGCCGAAAGTGCCGAGCAAACGGTGACGAGTGAGTATTTTCTCACCGATCATTTTCTTCTCAAGGGGATTCGAGGAAGCCACCAGCGCTACGATATCCGTGGCGCCCTTCGGTTTCGGTCGCGATGAGGATCAGCATGCAGAAATATTTTTTTCTCATGATTCTTTTCTTCGCTCTTGCCGCAGAAGCAAAATCCGCGACCGTTGCAGCCGTTCGCATCGAAGGCCTTCACCGCATTTCTGAAGATGTCGTTCGTGACATGATTCCCTTTCAGGTCGGTGATCCATTTGATACCGCACGCGTTGACACGGCCGTCGATTTCTTGCGCCGCTGGGGCGCCTTTGACACCCTCCAGGTTCGTATCGATCAGGAGCCACAAGGGGTCGTCGTCACCTTTCACCTCGAGGAAGCCACAATCGTCTCAGAGATCGATATCGTGGGGAATTATCCTTACATTGAAAATCGCATCCGCAAACACCTCACCCTCACGATGGGCGATGTCACCACTCCCGAAGTTCTCCAAGAACAAATTGAGCTCATCCAACGTTTCTATGCCAACGAGGGCTACATCAATACTCGGGTGACCTCGCGAGAAGTCAGTCGGCCCGACGTTGGAGGCGTTGACGTCACCTTTGTCATCGAACGCGGCGAGGTCCTTCGAATCCGCTCGATCGACATTCGCGGTACCCAAGCCTTCATCAAAGGTCGGATTGGATCGGCGATCAATCCGTTGCGTCCCTACGCCGAACGACGTCTCAAAGCGGCACTCCGAAAACTGACCGACTACTACCATCACCATGGGTATCCACTCGCGAAATTGCGGATTGCCGAAACAAAGATCGATTACGAGCGTCGTCGCGTCGATCTCGTCATCGATGCCCACGAAGGTCCCCATGTGGTCATACGCTTCAAGGGCAATCGTCATGTCCGCGATCGGACCCTCAAAAAGGCAATCACGATTCTTCGCGAAGGAAGTGTTGATACCGAGGAAGTCGAAACGAGCCGTCGTGCTGTGCGTGAGACAATCGTTTCGCGCGGCTTTCCTTTCGCTACCGTGGAGGTCGAACGAACCGTCCTCCCCGACAAAACGATTGAGATTACATTCGTGATCGATGAGGGGCGACCGACCGGCATCAAGCACATTCAATTCCAGGGTAATCGCGTTACGAAAAAGAAAAAACTCAAGGCCGTGATGGAAAACCATGAAGCCAAAACGGGAAGCCCCAGTCGTTATCTTCCGGAGGAAATGTCCCGTGATACGGAAGCCATCACCAAGGTCCTCCATCAAAACGGATTTCTTTCGGGACACGTGGGTGAGTGGCAGATCACCCCAACACGCGATGGTTTTGCCAACAACATCACCATCCCCATTGAAGAGGGCCCGCGAACACTCGTCGATCAAGTTCACTTTTCAGGCAATGCCTCTGCATCCGATAAACAACTCCTGAAGGTCCTCCAACTGACCCCCGGTGCTGCGTATAACCCCGATGGACTGGAAGAGGATCGGAATCGTCTGCTCGTCTATTACGCCGACCACGGACATCCTTACGCCGAAGTGAAACAGATCGTAACGTTGCAAGAAGAGACCCATGCCGCGCTCCTTCGGTATGACATTGAAGAAGGAGCCCTCGTGCACATTGGTCGCATTGTGATCGTGGGTGATGTCGAAACGAGTCAGCGCGCGATCAAAAAGGCGATGGAGATTCATGAAGGAGAACGTTTCAGTTATCACGATATTTTGGAATCAGAACTTGCCATTCGCCGACTGGGGCCCTTCACCGCCGTCAAAATTGAAACCATTGGACTTGCGGAAAAAGAATCCATTGTTCACCTTCGTGTCAAAATTGACGAACAACGTCCTTTCCTCGTCGACATGGAGTTTGGGTATTCAACCGATAACCAGTACTCAGGCTCGCTGAAGTTTACAAACTTGAATGCCTTCGGGTGGGCGAAGCGGAACACATTGTCGATCCTTGCAGGTCGCGAAACGGCCCGTTTGGACCTTGGCTGGCATGACCCTCGCTTCTTCGGGTCGAGCTTTCAGTGGCTCGAAAACAACTGGATTGAGTACAAGCAGGAGCCGGCCTTTACCCTCCTTCAACTTGGGGCCGCCACCGGTTTTATCCGCCAGTATCGACGACTCAGTTACCTTTTCCGCGTCGAACTCGATCGAAACCATTTTCTCGAAGGCAGTGCAGCGGCCGCAGCGGCGCAGAGCCTGCGTGACAATACGATTGTCAAAACGACCCTGTCGGGGAGTTACGATTCTCGCGATAGCTTTTCTGATCCCACGCGCGGATTTCTCGTCACGGTGGGTGGTGATTTTTTCAATGAGATCAGCGGAAACGAAGCCAACTTCATCAAACCCTTCACGATGGGGGAGGTCAATTACTCGCCACTTCGTTTGGTGACGCTCGCGTCGTCGTTACGTTTTCATCGTATTGAAAATTTTGGAAAGAATGTCTCGGTTCCCACGAACGAACTCCTCTTTTTGGGTGGTGATGATACCGTCCGTGGGTTTTCCGAGGACAGCATCGGGCCTCTTGATGTGAATGGCGAGCCCTTGGGGGGACGACTGCGCTGGATCGCGAACGAGGAACTGCGATTTCGCGTAACACGACATTTTCAAGTTGCCGGTTTCTACGATATCGGCCAACTCACGGATCATTTTTCAGACCTCTCGTTGAACGAGGCTCGTCACAGCACCGGATTTGGCATCCGGTACATGACCCCTGTCGGCCCCATTCGTGCTGATTATGGATTCAAACTTGACCGCCGCCCCGGGGAATCGAGCAATCGTTTTCACCTTACATTTGGATATTTCTTTTAAAGAATTCCTCGCGGCCTTCGTGGGTCGAGAGCCTCGTGAGAATTTGGGGAATCGAGGGCTCGTCCTTTTTTCGATCGGTCGTATCGATGGCGTTCATAATGTAAATCATGCGATAGATCGCCGTGGCATTGGCCCACACGGCAATAAGGAGGAGTGCTCCCATCACGAGGATTGGTGATGGCGTTTTCCATAGAGGCAAAAGGAGCAGTGTTACGACAGGCTGCAAGATGCCACTCACACCCATATACACGATCCGCTCTGGGCGTTGCATCGAACCGACCTTGCAATCAATCCCTGCTACTTGCCCACACGCGCGGGTATAACTCACCATCATCGACCCAATGAGGGCAGCGATGACAAATGGGAGGATGAAACTCGCATGAAAATACCAACCGAGGCCGATGAAACAAACTCCTTCTCCAAAACGATCCATGACCGAATCGAAAAAGGCGCCAGATCGTGACACCTTTCCGGTGAGGCGCGCAACGCGCCCATCGAAGGTATCGAACGTGGCCCCCAAAACCATCGTCCATCCGGCATAGCCAAACTGACCTGCCGCAAAGAGAAAAGCCGCAATCACCGACATGACGAAACCAGCGAACGTGATGAGATTCGGGCCAACCCCGGCCTTGGCCAAAAACCGGGCGATCGGATCCGTCGCCCAGATCCACCATTCCTTGAAAAAATAATTCAGAAATTTGGAACGGGTTCGGCGAGCCGCCTCATGAACCTCCCGCTTCTCCGCCTTCCCGGTCAGGGAAAAATAAATGATGGAACTTAAGAATAAAAAGTTGATCACCAAGACAGGACCAAAGGCGATCCAGAACGGGTGTAAGGCGAGCATAAAAACCTCCAAAAAAAGGGCCCTGGGAATTTTCCCAGGGCCCTCCCTCTAACCTACATCAACCTATCGCTTCAACTAGAAGTTGTAAGCGAAGGCAACTGCCGCGCCGTAGTCATATCCCTTCACGGCAGCCTTGAGCCAGTCAAACCGGCCTTCAAAACGGAGCCATGCGCCATCGGCCACGGCGTAACCAACACCGAGTGATGCCTCATGGGCTGAACCTTCAAAGCCCAAGAAGTCAGATGTCGCTGCACCAGCTCCACGTGTTGCCGGAGTGGAATCGTACTGCTTGGTGTAGTTGTAGCGGAACGTCCCATCCCACACGTCGCTAAACGCGTAGTTGAGGTTCACTAACCCCGAGAGCGTCTCCTGCTTTGACCCACCCGTTGTTGCTGCCGGATCGCGACGGAAGAGGACTTCTCCGCCGACCGCGAACGACTCATTCACCCACCAGTTGAAGTCCACATCACCGGCGAATGAATAGTTCTTTTCAAGAGCACCTTCTGTTGCACCAAACGCGGAAAAGCCAACTGTTGATTCCGTTCCTTCATCACCCCAGTTATAACCGAGGCGAAGTCCACCACCCGGATATTCTTTTCCGGCCTGGTCTGCCGTGTCACCAAAGAACTGGTTGGCAAGGTAGAAGTGGAAATCAACGCTGTCATTAAAGGCATAGTAGAACTTGCCACCCGTCACGTTCGTGGGACGGACACCCGAGCGAACGAGGAAGGTTTGCGAGATCAACGTGCTGTCGGCAACGTCGACCGAGTCAAACCCGATGGGGGCATTGAAACGACCGAGCAAGAATTCGATACCATTGCCCGCCGGAATGTTGGCGGTGGCATAGGCCTGCTCGAGTAAAAATGCGGCACTACTCCCCGATGCCGCGCGACCAAAATCGAGGTCGGCACGGAACCGGATGTTTTCACCGAACGACTTCATCAAGTCGAGTTCAACGGAATCGACGAAGAAGCGCCAGTTGTCTTGCTTTGCAGCTGGAAGGACACCATAGTAGTTTCCCAAAACACCGAAACCAGAAATGGCACCATCATCATCCATCGTGCCAGCATCAACCACATTGGCCGTATTGTGTTGGAAACCAGCACCCGTCACAACACTGCCTGATGCTTCAAAACCACCACCAACGTACTTCTCTTCGGCCTGGGCCGCGCCTGCCACGAGGGCAACGCACGCCAAGGCCACGATAAATTGTGTTCTCTTCATGTGTGATTCTCTCCTTTTCCCATTCCGGGGGTTATCCCCGGGGGTCCTGCTGTGAGTTTACTTTGCGGATTGGTCATTGGAGAGTCGCACCCCCTTTCTCGACCCGTTTTCCGCTCAAAAGACAAACGAATGAGCGGAGATATAAGGTTTTTTCAAGTCGCGTGCAAGCCTTTTGTCCCTTTTTATTCCCTTGACCGGACGGGCAGAGACGATAGAAGTCCTTGAATTATGGATGAAATTCAAAAATTCGGGCACATCCTGGTGGTCGACGATGAGCCCGAGGTCCATAC
>JACQMA010000127.1 GCA_016203825.1 Deltaproteobacteria bacterium
AACATAGACCCCGAAGAGATCCGACTGTTCGATAGCTTGCGGCGCCCCGGTCCCGCGATACGATTTGGGTCGATCGGCCGTCACGAGCACGAGCGGGACCCCGGAGTAAAATGCTTCGATCGTCGCGGGCAAGAGTTCGGCGACCGCGGTCCCCGAGGTGGTCATCACCGCAACAGGCCGTTTGGTCGCACGCGCCCGCCCAAGCGCAAAAAAGGCAGCAGTTCGTTCTTCGGGAAACGTGAAGAGTCGAAATCCTTGCGATTTCCCCAGCACCGTCACGAAGGGACTATTGCGTCCACCGGGACACAGACAGATGTCGGCCACACCACACGCCGCAAGTACTTCGAGAACCTGTTCCGCTCGAGCAATATTGGTCATACCTGAAACATCCTCTTCACCGATTCGCGTTTGAGGTGCAATTCTTCCCATTCGCGCTGCAACGTAGAACCGTCAACAAGGCCACACCCAGCACCGATTCTCATCTGTCGCCCCTTCCACTGGAGCGCGCGAATCGCGACAATGAAACGCGCACGACCATCGGGCCACGCCACTCCGAATGGCGCACCAAACTTTCCCCGTTGCTGGACGCGATCGAGTTCTCGAAGCAAGGACATGCCTCGATCCCGAGGCACGGCACCCAAAGCGGGTGTGGGATGAAGGGCCTTCACGACCTCTTCACAGGAAACGTCCTGCTTCAGCTTGACGTCGATCGTCGTCTTCAAATGGGCGAGTTGACCCATTTCGATGATCTCCCTCGCACCCACGACCACTTCTCCGAAGGATTTCAGTCGATCGGTCATCCCTTCAATGACAAGATCATGCTCGCGCTTTTCCTTGGCGTGTGAAACGAGTCGGTTCGTATCACGAATCGGCGCTGTCCCCGCGAGCGACATTGTTTTGAGGAACCCCCCACTCTGCTCAAAGAGCATTTCAGGTGTGGCACCAAACATCCCACTCGTTTCATCCCAGATGCCATAGGGCCACACACTTTTGGGAATCTCACCGAGACGTGAGAGCAACCAGCGCAGGGGCGACCCCCTGTGGTCGCCCTGCTGCTCATTCGTGATCATCCCCTCTTCAAACATCACGGGGACAAGTTTTGTGAGTTCTTTTGATTGAATCAACTGTTCGGTGCGAAGAAAAACTTCCGCAAATGCATCATGCGATGGTGGTTGCCAGTCGATCTTCGGCGAAACTCCTTTTTCTGGACATTCGTTCACGTTCCACTCGCACCAACCGGCAGGTCGCTTCCAGGGTGCTGGATCGTCCAGAAAAAAATCAGGGACATAAAAAACAAGTTCGTCATGGGGGCGCGTGGAGAGGCTTTCAAATGGCCCCCAGGCAGCGATGAAGCTGCCCGACTTGACCTTGAGCAATGCCCCAGAATTCAAAAAATTTTCGAGCAAGAATGGCTGCGCCATGGCTGAAGCCCTCTAGTAAACCCCGATTGACATGGCAAGCCATTCGAACAATACAGCTTGCCCATGTCTCCAACTCGTTCCGTTTCCATTGGTCCCGTCACGCTTGGGGGAAAGCATTTTGTTGTCATCGCTGGTCCTTGCTCGATCGAGTCTGAACAACAGTTTTTGGAAACGGCAACAACGGTCAAGGCAGCCGGCGCGACTCTTCTTCGTGGTGGCATCTATAAACTCCGAACCGATCCGAACACCTTTCAGGGCCTTGGCGACGATGGCCTGCGCATTGCCCGGATGGTGCGCAAAACCGTTGGCCTTCCGATCGTCACCGAGGTCACGGATGCCCGCCAAATCCCGCTTTTGGTTGATGCCATCGATGTCTTTCAGGTCGGCAGCCGCAATATGTACAATTATGAATTGTTGAAGGAGCTCGCACACACTGGAAAACCCGTCCTGTTGAAGCGCGCCTTTTCGGCCACGATCGAAGAGTGGTTGCTGGCCGCAGAGTACCTGGAAAAAGGCGGCAATCCGAATGTTATTTTATGTGAGCGCGGTATTCGCACCTTTGAGCCTGCGTTGCGGAACACCTTGGACCTTGCCGCGGTTCCGTATGTTCGAACGCTTTCGCAACTTCCAATCATTGTTGATCCCTCTCACGGAACCGGTCGACGCGATCTCATTCTTCCAATGTCGCTCGCGGCGGCGGCGGCGGGCGCTGATGGATTGCTCATCGAGGTCCATCCCCATCCCGAGCAATCGCTCTCCGATGGGTACCAATCGATTGACGGTCCGATGTTTGCGACCCTCATGACGCAACTCGAAAAAATTCTCGCGGCTGTCGACCGACCACTCCTGAAGAACGTATGAGCCACACTCATCTCGACCCCCAACGCATCCGCGCCATGTTTGGCCGCATTGCCGGGCGCTATGACCTTGCGAACACCGCGCTGTCCTTTGGTATTCATCATCGCTGGCGAAAAAAACTCGTGGGGCATGCGGGGGTACAATCAGGACAACGCGTCTTGGACCTCGCCACGGGCACAGGTGATCTTGCGATCACGTTCAAACAAGCGGTCGGTCCAACTGGCGAGGTCATTGGAACCGATTTCTGCCAAGAGATGGTCGAGCAAGCGCGTCAAAAAGTAAAAAAGATGAACCTCGATGTCCGCTTTGAAGAAGCCGACGCGATGAACCTTCCCCATCCCGACGCATCGTTCGACATCACGAGCATCGCATTTGGAATCCGCAACATCGCCGATCCCGTCAAAACGATGTTCGAAATGGCGCGGGTTACAAAACCGGGAGGTGTCGTTGCCATTCTTGAATTCGGCCAACCACTCCTGCCCGTCTGGAAGCAACTGTATGCCCTCTACGCGCACCACATCATCCCACGCCTGGGGGGACTCATCACCGGGGCGCCATGGGCCTATCGTTATCTTGAACAATCCTCGGCGAATTTTCCGTGTCGCGATGAGTTTTTGGAATTGATGCGGAAGACCGGCCGACTGGAACACCCTGACTACTGGGCCCTCACGGGTGGTGTCGCCTACATCTATACGGCGCGATCGGTCCTTCCCCACAGCACGTGATCCACCACAACGAGCCATGCCATCGCTTCGATCACGGGGACGGCGCGTGGAACGATGCACGGATCATGGCGGCCGCGCCTGGCAACATCGAGCACCGATGAGGTCGGCTTGAATCCGACACGCGCAATGATGCGTTCACCCGTCGTGATCCCACCACGAATACCGCCGTATTGTTCCTGACCGGAACGACGATGAAATGCGGTCCCTTCCTCTTGCGTCGAAGCAAACCCTTCTCCCATTTCGACCGCGGTCGCAGCACCAATGCCGAGCAATGCCGATGCGAGGTCGGATTTGAATTTGTGAAAGACCGGTTGCCCCAGTCCCGCGGGCGCATGGTCAATCCATAAGGTCACCTCACCGCCGTAACTTTTTCCTTCTTCTTTCGCCTGCATAAGCAGTGACTCCACTTCCTTCGTTTTCGGATTATCGCACGTCAGGACAAGCGGACCCATCTGTGAGGCAAAGGCCGAGACAGTAAGATCGGGGACCAGTTGGCGGGCGATCATCTGGGCCACCGCCCCTGCCATCACGCGCGCGACGGTCTCGCGTCCCGAGGCACGCCCACCGCCACGCGGATCACCATGACCAAACTTTTCCTTCCAGACATCGTCAGCATGACCGGGTCGCGGGTTCGCGGCAACGTCGCGATAATCTCCGGGCCGTGCATCGCGATTGCGAACGATGATCGCGATCGGGGTTCCCAATGTCGTGCCTTCGAAAACACCGCTCACGACTTCGGGCACATCGGCTTCTTGACGCGCAGAGACCGTGGCACTTGTTCCCGGTCGGCGGCGATCGAGTTCACGAACGAGCAGATCGTGATCGAAGGATATCCCAGCGGGACATCCATCAATCACGCACCCAAGCGCTGACCCATGGCTCTCGCCAAACGTCGTCACACAGAATCGCTGTCCAAACGTATTCGCACTCATCGATGTTGATTCCAAAATACCTGTTGTTCTTCCGCCTGTCGCTCAAACATTTCGAGTCCTGAGGTATAAGGAATGCCATGTCGCTCGGCATAGTCAAGCCCCGGAGAATTTTGGCGATAGTCGAGGTCGAAGAGTTGCTTCGGTCGCCACGATGATGGCGGCAGAGCACCCGGTCGGCCGCTTGCCCACACAAGCAGATCAGGGGCATCGAGCGGTGGACCTTCTTTGAGTTCGCCGGTGCGTGCAGAATAAAAACTTGCCTCCGGAAGACATGTCTTCAAAACCGGAAACATCCCTGCCCCTCCCCAAACAGCAACACTCCCTCGAAGATCGACGTCCTTGAGTGCAGTTTGGAGTCCGTGAAGATCCGTATTCGTTCCGCACCATTCTTTTTTTCTCTCGTCCCACACCAAGGTATTTCGCGATCCGGCGAGCGTTTTAAGTGGTGATGTAACCGCCGCATATCGAAGACCGAGTCGTTGCAAGACATCGAGGGCGCCGTTTTTCCATTCTTCTTCCGTGACGCGAATGGAAAAGACCGGCATGCCTCGACTCGCGAAGTATGTTTCATGGACCGCCGGTGTTCGACTGTGAAGAACAGGATCACCCAGCACGGCTGCAAACGACTTCACCTTTTGTGGAACCCGCAACCATTGCATGAGATACGGCTGATCGGGACTCGATCCCGTGCCCTCGCGAATAAAATTGAGACGTGCCGTCCCCTTCACCAGAAGACGATACCACTGCCACCGCCCATCGGAGGAGCGAGGGAGAAAAACCCGTCGCTCTGGATCCTGCATCATCCACGTGTGACCTTCCCCAAGTTCATCAAAAGTGAAAACTTCGATTGCCGCCTTGAGGAAACTTTTCCCTCTCCCCTCAGATGCAAGCCGCGCAAGGGTTGCCGTAACGGTCTCCCCTCCTCGCCGTTCATGCAGCGAAAGGATCGAAGGTGTTCCATAGGGACATGGACCGAGCGTGAGATCCCAATCCCAACGGATGCCGGGTTTTGGAGAAACGCGTCGGGCAGGATCGCTCGTTCGATAACTCAAGAGTGTTTTCCCCGTGGGGATGCTTTCAGAGACACGGCCGATCTGATCGAGAGTAAGCTGATCATCGCGGACTTCAAAGGCATCAATTCCCCAATCGAGACGACGACCGATGAACCAGTACCACGTGTACGCATGGGTAAAATCTTTGGGAAGAAGCGTGATCACACCACCGACATCTTTCAGATGATGCGAAAAATAGTTCTCCTCCCAGACGTTCGAACGATCACAACCTTCGGGGATCGTGAGTTCCTCGTAGCTTATCGCATCGTAGCGTTGATCGCGGGCGGAAAAATTGATATCAAGTCGCGGGCGATCGAGGAGAATCCGGCCCAGCGGGTCCGTGGGCCGTCGCACCCAAAGACAGCGAACACCATGCGTCGGTTGCCATTCG
The DNA here is from genome assembly GCA_016203825.1 of Deltaproteobacteria bacterium. GTDB lineage: Bacteria > UBA10199 > UBA10199 > 2-02-FULL-44-16 > 2-02-FULL-44-16 > JACQMA01. The sequence continues at coordinate 5,380 of JACQMA010000127.1, forward strand.
AAACCGGCGCCAACCGCTATATATAATGATGTGGTTCTCTCTTGGACCAGGAACTGCGCAAGATACTTCTTTTCCAGGGCACGAAAGCCTCGCTCCCCTTGGCTTAGGAAAATATCGGGGATCGATTTCTTTTCGTGTTCCTCAATGAAACGATCGAGATCAATCGTTTCAACGCTTGGGTCATATTGTTTGATGCGCTGGAGAAGCGATGACTTCCCACACCCACGGTGACCAATCAGGAGCGTGATCATGCGTTGGCGATGTCCCAAAACTCCGGAAAACTCTTATTGACCACTTCAGGATGTGTCAGGGTGATGGGGCAGCCCGCCCGCCGGGCCACCGCTGCGGCAAACGCAAGCCGATGATCGTCGGCGGGATCAAAACCAATAGGAAGCAGCTTCCTATTGGTTATGCACCCATGAATCACAAGCCCATCATCACGTAGCGTGACCTCGCGGCCCATGAGACGAATGAGCTCCGAAACTTTTTCGATTCGATTGGATTCTTTGTAGACGAGTTGAGGAGCTCCGTGCAAAAGCGATTCTCCATCGGCGAGAGCCGCAAGCACCGCCAGCACCGGAAAGAGATCGGGCGTTGAACCGAGACTACTCTCGATCGACGTCAGATAGGTTCCCTTCTGAATACGAAGCGTCCCCTCTTGAATCTGAACATGGGCACCCAACCGCGTCAGGAGATCGGGGAAAATACGATCCGGCTGGAGACTCTCCTGTGGAAAGTCACTGATATCGGCTCGTCCGGCAATGGCCGCAAGCGCGGCAACGGCAAAGGCAGAACTCAAATCGATTTCGGCACGATACGTCCCGCTCCTGACTCGATTATTTTCATGAATCCAGATTCGATCGTCATCAAGTCGCGACACCCTCATCCCACAGGTACGGGCAAGTTGTATCGTCAGGTCAAGATAGCCCGCGGACACGGGAGCGGGGGTAAGATACAATTCGACCGGATAGGAAAGTTCCCATGCATTGAGGATCACGGCCGAAGCAAATTGACTTGAAAAACTCGCATCAATTTTGAGCGGCCCTTTCGGACGACGCCAACCGTCGGATTCAATCATCAACACCGACTGATGACCGTGGGTGATCGTTGCGGTGCAGCCAAGTTGTTCCAAGATGGAAATGAGCGGTGCATGGGGACGATTCAAAAGACGCGACGATCCCATCAACAAATGGCGACCGGGAAGGCGAGCGGCCTTGAGCGCCAAGAAACGAAACACGGCTGCTGCCTCACCACCATTGATCGGCTGATGAGCCCTCAGGGCATCCAGCCCTTCGCGCATCCGCAGGACATCGTCACAGCGGGAGTCGCCTTCAATCTGAAAATTCCCTCGTGCGTGCGAACTCATCAGGAGAAAACGATTGAGCATCGCCTTGGCGGCAGGAATCGTTCCGTGAAAAGAGAAACTTCCGTTCATGCAACCCATCCTTGGCGCTGCGCCTCGGCCACTAAGGCCCGCAATGACACTCGTTCGCGGTGGGGTCGACCGACACCCTTCAAAAAAACAAATTCAATCGCATCGTGCGAGATACGTTTCTTGTCGGCGCTCACAAGCGTTTGAAAACGTTGACGCGACATTTTTCTCGAGGGTTTTTTCTGACCGTTCCGGACCGTATCGACAACATGCTGCGGCAATCCATATTTCTTTGCACTCCACTCGAGTGCAAAGAGAAGTCCCGCCGCAATCGCCTTGCCGTGGGACATGCGGTAGTGTGCCTCCACAATATGGCCCATCGTGTGACCAAGATTCAAAAGACGCCGGTGTCCATTCCGTTCGAAGGGATCGCGCTGAACAATGCGTTGTTTGGCGCGGATGGCGTGAGGTAACAGCTTCCAAAGTGAGATGCTGGGCCTACCTGCTCGGAACTCCTCGCGAGTGACTATAGAATTAGTCACTCGCTCCGGGTTCGCTCGCAGCGGCCCGCCACTGATAAGCGCAATTTTCGTAAGTTCCGCCATGGCCTCTCGCGCACGAGCTTCGGGTTGTGCCATCAAAAGAGATTTCACGAGGTAGATGTGGGATGGAAAATAAAAGGTCCCGATTTGATTTTTGATGCCACGGACATTCAACGCCGTTTTTCCGCCGTGAGCGGCGTCGACTGCTGCGAGCCACGTCGAAGGAACGAAGATCAACTGCACCCCGCGCTTCAGGACACTCGCGACAAAGCCTGCAAAATCACATACCGACCCGCCACCCACGGCTATTATAATGATATCGTTGCGCGCGATGCCATCACTGAGGGCCAGGAGTCGCTTCATGTGGTTGGGAAACGATTCCACGGCCTTGAGTTTTTCTCCCGCCGAGACGGGATAGCGCTTGGGAAACGTACGAACCCATTGGCGAAAGGCTGGTGAGACACTAACAAGCTTTCGATCGAAAATGAGGATCGAACGCGAGGCGCACGACCGAAGATTCGGAAGGTCACGCTGAGCGATAAGTTTTCTCGACATACTCCTCAACCATCTTCTTGAATTGAACCATCATGTCGGGGCCTTCGAGGGTCACGGTTTTCCTCCCATCGACGAACACCGGGGCTTTTGGATTTTCGCCGGTTCCCGGGAGCGAGATGCCAATATTCGAGTGCTTTGATTCGCCCGGCCCATTCACGATGCAACCCATAACGGCAATCTTGAGGTTTTCGACGCCGACGATGCCCTGCTTCTTCCACACCGGCATTCTCTCTTTGAAAAACTCTTCCATATCGGCGGACATCTCTTGGAAGAGCGTATTCGTCGTACGTCCACATCCGGGACACGCCGTCACCGATGGTTGAAATTGACGAAAATTCAGCGACTGGAGAATATGCCGACACACCGTCACCTCTTCGGTGCGTGAACCACCAGGAGCTGGTGTGAGCGATACACGAATCGTATCGCCAATCCCCCTATCCAGAAGGATCGAAAGCGCTGCAGCCGACGACACCGCACCCTTCACTCCCATCCCCGCTTCGGTGAGTCCAAGGTGCAAGGCGTAATCACACTTCCCGGCGAGTTCGGTATACGCGCGCACCATATCGGGGAGCTTGCTCATCTTGACACTCAAAACGATCTGATCAGCGCGCATTCCGTACTCGCGCGCCATCGTCACCGACGAAAGCGCGCTCTCCACCATCGTATCGATCATGACGTCATCAGCGGATTTCGGTTTCGCGACACGCCCATTCTCATCCATCAAGCGATTCAGAATCGACTGATCGATGGAACCCCAGTTGACGCCGATGCGAACGGGTTTTTGATACTGGAGGGCAACATCGATCATCTGTTTAAAATTTTTGTCGTGCGCCTCGCCGAAACCGACATTGCCCGGATTGATTCGATACTTGTCGAGTGCCTGCGCGCACGCGGGAACCTTGGTGAGCAAAGTGTGACCATTATAATGAAAGTCCCCGATGAGCGGTGTTTCATACCCTTTGGCCAGGAGCTTCTCTTTAATATGAGGAATCGCTTGCGCCGCCGCTTCGACGTTGACGGTGAGGCGAACGATCTCGGAACCCGCATCGGCAAGCTCCATCACTTGTTTGACGGATCCCTCGATATCGGCCGTGTCGGTATTCGTCATGGACTGGATAACGACGGG
>JACQMA010000107.1 GCA_016203825.1 Deltaproteobacteria bacterium
ATGTCGGCGCCGGCGGCGATAGCTTTGTGGGCATTATCCACTTTGATGCCGCCATCGACTTCGATGCGATAGGGAAGAGCATGGGCGTCGCGATAGCGTTTCAATTCGCTGACTTTTTCTAAGCATTCCTCGATCATCGCCTGTCCCGCGAATCCGGGGTTGACGGTCATCACCAAAACAAAATCGGCAAGGTGCACAAAGGGTAAGATTTTTTGAATCGGTGTCGAGGGATTGATCACCGCACCTGCCTTGCAGCCAAGTTGTTTGATACGTGGGAGCAGATCATTGAGATCAGACGTTTCGACATGAACCGAAATCCAGTTGGCACCAACTTTAGCGAACGGCTCGATCATCGTTTCTGGGTTCTCCACCATCAAGTGACAATCGAAGGGAAGGTTCGTGAGAGGTCGTAAGGCGCGCACGAGGTCGGGTCCCATCGTGAGATTCGGGACGAAATGACCATCCATAATATCAAGGTGCAGAAGGTCGGCGCCGGCAGCTTCGCAAGCGTGCACCTCTTCGCCGAGTCTGGAAAAATCAGCAGCTAACAATGAAGGAGCGATGAGGGGTTGTGCATGATTCATGTGAAGACCGTTCCTGTTGGTATTCGATGTCCACGCAAAAACGCATCAGTTGCCATCCGTTTTTTTCCTTCCAGTTGCACCTCGAGAAGGTAGAGCAATCCTTCTCCCGTCGCAACGGAAAGCGTGCCATCGCTTTCCGTGACACTGCCGGCCTTTGCGGTCGCGGGTTTCGAAACGACCGCCGCTTCGTGGATGTGCAAGCGTTTTCCTTCCCAGAGGCAATAGGTTCCTGGCCACGGTTGAAACGCGCGCATGCGATTGTAAATGGTTTGCGCCGGCATCGTCCAGTCGATGTGGCCATCTTCTTTCGTGAGCATCGGTGCCAAGGTCATGTGGGCATGATCTTGGGGGATGCGCGGCGCCGTTCCTTTTTCGATCGCATCGAGGGTTTTGAGGAGAAGATCGGCCCCGATGACCGCGAGTCGTTCTTCAAGTTGCGGCGCCTTTTCACATTCGTCGATCGCTGTGCGGGCAACAAAGATCATGTCCCCTGCATCCATGTCTTCGGCGATGTACATCGTGGTGACGCCAGTCTCTTGGTCGCCATTGGCGATCGCCCACGTCATGGGGGCGGGGCCGCGATAGCGTGGCAGTAGCGATGGATGGACGTTGATACACCCCTTCGGCGGAAGCGTTAAAAAAGTATTGGGGAGAAATTTTCCGTACGCCACGATAACGAAGACATCGGCGCTGCGCGAGCGAAGGTGACCGATCACGTCAGTGTTTTTTAGTGACGCGGGTTGAAAAAGGGGGAGTTCTCGTTCTCGTGCAAGGCTCGCCACGGGGCACGGGTGCATCTGTTGTCCACGTCCAGCTGGTTTATCGGGTTGAGTCACGACATCGAGCACGTGATGCTTGGAGTCGAGGAGTGCTGTCAGCGATGGCAGCGCGAAGGGATCAGAGCCGAAGAAGAGAAGGTTCATAGGGCGCTCTTGGTTTTCCCAAGTTTTCCCTTCCGGAGTTTTTGCAGATACAAATCTTGTTCGAGCCGTCCAATGTGATCAATGATGAGCTTGCCATCGAGGTGATCGATTTCGTGTTGAAT
>JACQMA010000109.1 GCA_016203825.1 Deltaproteobacteria bacterium
ACGCCTCGCGGCCGCGGAAGGACCGTCGTTTTCTTCAAGAGGTGAAAAAAGGGATGCGTCGTGACGCGTCGTGCTCTGAGCATCTTGTGCGCGATTTTTCGATAATACTGTGCCACGAACATGACGCCACCAATCTCGACGGAATCAATCTCATCGCGCGGCGTTCCGGTCTCGCCCTGAATGATATCGATCAAATATTTTGTTTGATGCTCGTCACGAAGGAGGTCCACGAGTCGATCACAAAATGCCGTCCGCTCCGCGATCGAGAGTTTCGCCCACGACTGTTGGGCGACGCGCGCTTGGGTAACGATACCGGGGAGATCTTCGACAAGTGTCTTCGGAACCGCTGTCATTGGTTCGCCGGTGGCAGGATGAAAAACAGTCAATGTGCTCATAACCACCCCTTCTCTCGATACCACCCAATCGTGTGGTCAAGCCCACATTTTGTGTCCGCAAACTGAAGTGGATACCCAGCAGCCTTGAGCTTCTGGTTGCTCACGAGAAATGGCCGTTCCATGTGATCCAATAAATCGCGAATGAGGAGCGGATCGCGCTTCAAAGCCCTCGCCAGTCGTTCATCGAGTTGCGAGAGGGGCTTGATCAGGGCCACCGGGAGGGTCAGCGGGACGAACCATTTTTTGAGTGCGCGCGCAATGTGGAGGGTCAACTCTCCCATCGTCCACTGAGCATCATCGGCAACATTGTACGCCTCGCCCGGGACACCACGATCGGCAAGGTGGATCGCCGCCCCCACGACATCGGCAACATGGACCATCGACTGTCGAGCCTGGGGCCGACCAAAATAACAACGAACGAGTCCTTTGGAGACGAGCTCAATTATTTTTGCGAGTCCGTAGCGACTGCGCGGACCATAGACACCGGCGGGACGGAGATAAACAATGGGCAACTGGAATTGTTCGGCAAGCTCACTCGCAAGTGTTTCCTGCTCTGCCTTGGATCGTTCATAGTCGTTGGCAGGACACCAGGGCTCGTCTTCAACGGCAGGTTTTCCATGAGCCTGTCGTCCGTTGATGGAGCTCGAGCTCCAGTGAACAATGGTTTTCAGTCGCCCGCCCCACCCTTTCGCTTTGCCGATCGCTTCATAAAAATTTTGTGTTCCACCGAGATTCACGCGATCGAGGACGACCTTGGAAGCCGAGTAGTTAAAGATGGAAGCGGTGTGATAAACGACATCGGCTTCGTATTTTCGACACAGCGCCTCGACGGATTCGCGTTTCGTGATATCCGTGGGGATAAACTCGACAGCGGGATTGAAAAATTCAAACGAACCTGTGACCAGATCGGCCCCGATCACATGATCGCCTCGTGCCACGAGGGCATCGCACAGGTGAGAGCCAATAAACCCGAGACAACCGGTGACAAGCGAGGTCATGACAGTAAAAACCTTTTCATGAACTCATCCAGGTCGCCGTCCATGACGGCCTGGACGTTGCCGACTTCATATCCCGTGCGATGATCTTTGACCATCTGATAGGGTTGCATCACATACGAGCGAATCTGCGAACCCCACTCGATCCTCTTCTTGGCCGATTCTGCCGCATCGATCTCTTTCTGCTTCTTGGCCATCTCGAGGTCATAGAGTTTTGCGCGCAGCACGCGCATCGCGGTCGCCTTGTTTTGGTGCTGGCTCCGCTCATTTTGGCACGCCACAACGATGCCAGTCGGCAAGTGCGTCAACCGTACGGCTGAATCAGTCTTGTTCACCTTTTGTCCACCGGCACCTCCGGCGCGAAACGTGTCGATCCGTAAATCCTCGAGTTTGATATCGATCACAATTTCATCATCGACATCGGGAAGCGCATAGACCGAGGCGAACGATGTGTGGCGACGCTTATTCGCATCAAACGGCGAGATGCGCACCAGTCGATGCACGCCATTCTCGGCCTTGAGATAACCATAGGCGTAATCGCCCGTGATGGTCATCGTGACACTCCTCAAACCGGCGCCATCACCCTCGGTGAAATCAACCACTTCATTGCGGAACCCGCGCTTGTCGGCCCAGCGGCGATACATCCGGGTGAGGATATCCGCCCAATCGCAGGCCTCCGTCCCCCCCGCACCGGCATTAATCGTGAGAATCGCACCACTTTTGTCCTGGGGACCCGAGAGCATACGGCGAAATTCCATCTCTCCCAAAGCCTGTTCCACGGCACCGAGCTTCGCGAGCGCCTCATCCACCAATTCCCCCGACTCTTCCTCCGCCACCAAATCGATGACCGCTTGGGCATCGGCCAAGTGGTTTTTCTGCTGTTGATAGATATCGAGAAAGGCCTTGAGTTCGTCGCGCTCTTTCGCAAAACCGCGTGCACGCGCGGTATCATTCCAAATCGTGGCATCCGCGAGCAGCGTTTCGAGTTCCGTGAAGCGTGCCTGCTTCTCCGGAAGACCCAAGAGCTTGATCATCCCCTCAAGCTTCTCGTGGAGAGCTTCGTAACGTTGTTTCAATTCCTTGCTCATCGCTTACACCATCCTCATAAGTGATTCGAATTCGTGTTTGCGCATCATGACCCAGCCCGCGCGCGTTTCATCATCAAAACCCAAAAGATGCAACAGACCATGGGTCACGAGCAGCGTAAGTTCCCGATGCAAGGGGACACGTCGTTCACGGGCCTGACG
>JACQMA010000110.1 GCA_016203825.1 Deltaproteobacteria bacterium
AGAGATGGTGCACGTCAACGTGAAGGAAAATCATTGGGTCGAAGTCAAGACCTTCTCCGGGAACTCCAGCTCGTTCAGAGTATTGTGGAACGAAAAACCACGATGCCCATTCTTTCCAACGTCCTCTTCGAGGCGAAAGGAAAATACCTTACCACCACCGCCACGGATCTTGAGGTTGGTGTGACGAGTAACGTGTCCGCAAGCGTTCTCCGTCCCGGAAGGGTCACGGTCCACGCACGCGGGTTTTATGACGTCGTTCGCGAGCTTCCCGAAGAGATGGTGCACGTCAACGTGAAGGAAAATCATTGGGTCGAAGTCCGTTGCGGTCGATCGGAGTTCAAAATCGCAGGGCTCCCCCCCCATGAATTCCCGCAGCTTCCCTTGAACATCGAGGGGCCTGCGTGCTCGTTCCTCTGCAGTGATATGGCGGCCATGATCGAGAAAACGGCCTTTGCCATGTCGACCGACGAGACACGCTATAATCTCAACGGTGTCCTGCTCGAGACGATCGAGGCGAGCAAAGAAACAAGGCTTCGTATGGTGGCGACCGATGGACACCGGCTTTCGATCAATGAACGAAAAACAGATGGAAAGTGGAAGCTCCCGAAGGGCGTGATCGTTCCTCGCAAGGGCATCGCTGAAATCAAAAAGCTTGTTGAAGCCGGCGATGGAACCTTCACCTTCCGCGCCGATGGAAAACACATTACTGCAGAGCGGGACCGCGCGAGTCTCGTTGTCCGTCTCATCGACGGACAGTTTCCACCGTACGGACAAGTGATTCCAAAACAATCCAAACGAATCGTGTCGCTTGAGCGTGCGAGCCTCGCCCAAGCCCTCAAGCGCGTTTCCGCAGTCACAAGTGAACGGTCGCGGGGAGTAAAGTTTTCCATTTCTCCAAAAAACCTAGAGATTACAGCCTCAACCCCCGACGTGGGCGAGGCCCGCGAACAACTCGCCGTTTCCTATAAGGGCGATCCGTTTGAGATTGGTTTTAACGCACGCTATTTTTTAGAAGCACTTGCTCATCTCGAAGATGAGCAGGCCGTCTTGCAGCTCGGCGACGACACCGCGCCGTGCCTCGTTCAGAGCGAAACCGACCGCGGCTTTCAACACATTATCATGCCGATGCGACTGTGATCCTCGCAACACTCGAACTTGCCCAGTTTCGCAATATTGCGAGCGCGAACCTCTCCTTTGGCAAGGGCTTTAACCTCCTCGTTGGCGCGAACGCGCAAGGCAAAACAAATATCCTGGAAGCCATTGCGCTCTTCGCCCACGGAAGGTCGTTTCGAGGGGCCGACATCCACGACATGATTCGTTTCGGTGAAGGCGAAGCGCGACTTCAGGCGACGACTGAAGCCCCTCAAGGAAACGATTCCTGGAAAATCATTCTGCGAGACGGAAAAAAAG
>JACQMA010000119.1 GCA_016203825.1 Deltaproteobacteria bacterium
CTTTTTCATCGGAGATTTGCAGGTCTTTGATGCCGCGTTTTTGAATCGATTCTTTGATGCGCGCGAAATAATCGTTGAGCTCGACCTCTTTGGGGAGGTACTCCTTGGTGACGATGACGTTGGGCTTGACGTTTTTGTCGGGCGACGGGAGGGTGAGCGTCAGCATCCCCTGAACATTCCAATCGGCGGGGAATTCGGCGGACAGCTCACCAACTTCAATACGGGACATATGCGACAGAAAGCACACAGCAGCGGCCCTCGTCAAGGACGACCGCGCTATATTTTCGTCAAAGTCTACCACGAGGACCACGATCTGATCGTCGTGGAAAAGCCAGCAGGCCTCCATTCGGTCAAACCGCCGTCGGGAAAGGCCGAGACGATCGTCGATCGCGTCTACACGTATCTTCGTCGACGTTTTGCCAAAGGCGGCGGCTCATTTGTGAAGCCGCTCCATCGGCTCGACGTCGATACGAGCGGAGTCATGGTACTCGCCAAGTCGCGCGCCGGAGAGCAACTCGAAGACCAGTTTCGTCGACACACGATCACGCGCCGCTATCTTGCGGTGGTAAGTGGCGCGGTGGTGAAAGACGAGGGAACGATTAACCAGCCCCTCGAGAAAGGGGGGTTTGGGCATGGTCGAAAAGTCAAAATTGCCGAAACGCCCGGAGGGCTGGAGGCGATCACGCACTATCGCGTGAAAGAACGCTACCGCGACGCCACACTCCTCGATGTCGAAGTTAAAACTGGGCGAACGCACCAGATTCGCGTGCACCTTGCGTCGATCGGACATCCGATTCTCGGGGATAAGTTGTACGGGAAAGCTGTAGGGGCGGTTAGCGAACCGCCCTCACCACAATTACGCCGCCACGCCCTCCACGCCTCTTTTCTCAAATTCCGCCATCCGGTCTCGGGAAAAAAACTCGAATTCAACTCTTCTCTTCCGGACGACTTGGCCGCGTTGGTCGATCGGCTGCGGGGCGTGTAAGACCGTTCCATTCCGAAACAACGGGAATCTGTTCGTCGCGGGCGAGGCGTTGTTTTTCTCGTGGCCATTCCACCACATCGCCGCGCTTGATTCGCCACAGACTTTTTTGTTTATCCATCATGTCACGATCGAGTTGCGAGATCCGCTGAAGCTCACCCGTTTCACCGCACAAAAGCATCTCGGTTTTTCCCGTCGAGGGCATGGGGGAAGAAACGACACGCCAGCGATTGGTGGCACCCTCACCCTTGCCCTCTCCCCTCGAGGGAGAGGGTTGGGAGAGGGGAGCAAACACAAAATACGCCATCTTGAGATGATCATGGTTATTGCCGATGAGGTGATCGAGCTGGCGAATGATTTTAGGGCATCGCCACTCAATGTAAAAATGACACCAATCCCGCCGGTTCGCGGCGCGCATGGGGCAGAATTTCTGATGCAGGCAAGGAGCAACGACACTCGCAAGCCCTTTTTCGAGGAGGTGGTCGCGCACCGCCATGAGATCCCGTGTTGTCTTTTGCAGCGCGGGATCGATGACAAGCAGGAGACCATTGTCCGTGAGGTGATGCTCGATGAGCATGTGACAGAAGCGCTCTTGATCCTCAACGGAGCCACACTCGTTGAGAAGATTGGCGGCAATAATGAGATCATAGCGTCGCCCCTTGAGGGCGCGTTGAAGCGATGACGGCGTAAGCGTCGAGACTTCCGTGGCGAGGCGATGTCGTTCGTAGGCGAGGCTTCGAAAAAGTTCGGTGGCGTCGCGCAGGCCAGGTTCGTTTTGATCCACGGCATGAACATTGAGACGAACCGTTCGGGAGTGCGCGGAGAAATGGTGCGCGCACGCGATGCCCGCCGCCCCCGGGCCGCTCCCAAGATCGAGGACGTCGACGATGCCGCCACGGGGAAGCCGCTTCTGGAGCTCAAGCTGCAGGAGGCAATGTCGAACCTTCGTGTACGTCGGGAGAAAAAAGTAGAGAAGGTACGCCGACCGAAATTCTTTTTTATTGAGGTAATTTTTGGGGAGCTCTTCGCGTTCTGCAGTAAAACCCGACGAAAGCTCCTCCACGGCCGGCGCAAAAAAATCAACGTCCTTATGTGTGAAGGCGTTTGCCGTTGATCCGCGCCGATACCGCTCGGGCAGATACGTCCGCTTCACATAGCCGAGGAGTTTTTCTTCCAGTGATGGAGCAATGACATCGAACATCGTCGTGGTGTGACATGCCCCGTCTCCAAGAGCAAGCGTAGCCCCCCGGTTAGGCGTCCGACACCTTTTAGGGTGCTAATGCAGCGGCTTGTGCTGCATGCCGAGGGGCGCGTGTTCTTAAGGGCGCTGACGGCGCATGCACGGCCGGACGTGACAATGTCGCGGTGAAAATCGGGCGAGGCGATGATGGAGTCATCCGACGAACAGCGGGAAGTGCCGGCAAACGTTGAGGAACAGGGGATGCAAGTACCGCACGATGATCAGTCAAAAGACGCGTGAGTGCTGGAGTAACGTCGGCGCCATCAATTGCTTCCCACCAAAGCGAAGAAAGATCGTCGAGAAGCCCCCTCAGGACACCATGATTTGAAGCAAGCCCACCAAGGAAATGTGCGTCACTTAAAGTTGGTCGAACCCCCTCAAAAGGGGCGGCGGCACGATCGATCGCTTGGAGACCGGCTTGCGCTTGGGCTTCTGCGCCTCGTACGGCAGCGACGGAACGGGAACGTGCAATGGCAGAAAAATTGGCAAGATCGGCGGCAGTAACTGTGCCAACAGCGGGAACCCCAAGACCAAACGCCTCGGGTGCTGCTCCGACAGCGATGGCCGCAGAAGTTACGATTCCTGCTCCAAAACTCGTGGAGAACGAGTGTGCTGCATGGAGCGGTTGGTCAAACCAAAGCGCAGGATTCAAGTAAGAGTATTCGACCGACGCGAGATCCGCCGCATACTGTTCATCGGTTGGGGCAAACGTCCGGGCAAGGGTTGGGAAAATATGTCGCGCAGGGACATCGGTGGCGATGAGAAGATAGGGATCGGCGACAATGGGGATGTAGGTATCAATGTCGACCGCGGCTTTCACGAGATTGGCCGCCGTGCTCAATGCTGCGCCAACACCATCACTGACGACATCCGCGATGCTGGGGCTTTCGCCCGTGCAGCGCGGATCGTGAGTCGCTGAAGCCAAGGAACAGATCGTTGTTGGCACACCACTCATACCACACACTCCTTCAGTGTTTCCGCGTTTTGCGGAGCCGTCACGATTAAGCTGGGATCGGGCGACCAGCGAATGCCCACTCAAAGAGGTACTGCTTGAGCGACCCACCTTCGCTAAGGCTACGGCGGGCAAGGCGCGCGCTCATAGCAGAATAGCGTTTGCTGTCAATGGCTGATTGAGATCAAACTGCTGTGCCCAGGGCGGGATTCGAACCCGCAAGAGTTTCCCCATAAGATCCTTAATCTTACGCGTATGCCAATTCCGCCACCTGGGCATTTCTATTTTGTAGTGTCACTCGC
>JACQMA010000111.1 GCA_016203825.1 Deltaproteobacteria bacterium
GGCCATCATTTCTTTCAGTTTTGGAATCGGAACCCACCAGTCGCTACCGACTTTTCCTCCCCCCACTTTCCAAAACCGCCGCCACTCTTCATTGATGGCGGAAGGGATGTGATGTCGCCAAAGCCTCATCTCCTCTTTCTGTTTGTCGGTCGCGGCGATGAGTGTCGCCTCGCCGGTTAACGCCATCCACTCCGAAAGAAGGGGGTCCAAATCGGCCTCGTCTTGAAACTCCTGTTTGAAATAGAGAAGGGTGTCGGCCTCCGCCAACGATTTCGGAAAAGTCGGGTGCCTTTTCATGAAGGCAAGGGCCCCCGAATCGATCAGTTCCAAAGCGCGGGGTTTTGGTTTCCCTTTTCGGACGATATCGACGACGAGGCTCACCGCCGTCATCACGTCGGGAAAAGGGGCCAGCCCCGAAAAATATCCCGGCGGTTGCACCACAAGATCGACCGTCACTTCGTAAATGAATCCGAGGGTCCCTTCGCCGCCGATGAACCAGTCGAGCGGGTTTTTGCTCGATAAAAGATAGCCGGCCCGCCCCGGCTCATCACGAATCGCCTCTTCTTTTTTACGGGAAAAAACTTTTTTGCTTCCATCGGCCAGCAACACTTTTATTTCGCGAATATATTTTCGGGTCGTTCCGTATTGGAACGAATCTTCGCCGGAGGCATTGGTCGAAACCGTGGCGCCGATCCGCGCGTCATCCTGCGAAGTGGGGGCGGGGGGATAAAACCATCCTTCCTCGGCCACGGCCTTTTTGAGTTCCGTAATGGTAACGCCGGGTTCGGCCTTCGCGTAGCCGTAGCCGGCGCGCGCGCCGATATCCAAGACCTTCACCAGTTTTTCAGTGGAGATGAGCAATCCTTCGGTGGCCACTGAAGCGCCAGTCATGGAAGTTTGGGAGCCGCAAAAAGTGACCGGGATATTTTCCGCGGAACAGAATTTTAAGGCCTCTTTTATGTCCTGAATGTCTCTGGCCAGCAAAACCGCATCGGGCAAACCACGCATCATCGTGTCTTCGGCGTAGCGTTCGATCGAAGGATTGTCCCTGAAGATCAGCGGGATCATGGCCCGCGACCATAGGCCGTTCGATCGCCGTTGTCCATTTTGCAGTCATCAAAAAGAGGGAGGCGAAAATCATCCCTCCCCCCATCGCGACGTTGGCGGTGATCGCCTCACCCAGAAGCAGGGCGGCAAAACAACATCCAAAAAGAGGCTGGATAAACCACGAAATCGCCACCAGAGAGGCCGAGGCTTTTTTGAGAGAGGCGAGCCATAAAAAGCAGGCGAAAAAAGAACAGCCGAGTCCCAAATAGAGAACGCCGGCGTATCCTTTCCAGCTCAAAACGGGAAAACCGTTTTTGAAAAGTCCGGTCTGAAAGGGGAGCATGTAAAGGGAGGCGAAAAGAAGGGAATAGAAAGCGATGGTCAGGGGAGGGTAGCGTTTGAGGAGCGGTTTTAAAAAAATGGGAAAAGAGGCCTCGGCCATCGTCGCCATCAAAAACAAAAGATTGCCGGCCCAATGATTTTCAGCCAAAAGGCCGGGGTTGAACGCGCGGCCGGAAAGAAAAATAAAACCGATCAGGGCCAAAAGAAGGCCGACCCACATTCTCGGTTCAATCGCCTCTTTTAAAAAAAACCAGGCAAGCCCGATGATCACGATCGGTTCCATTGCCATGATGAAAGAACCGTCGGTGGCGTTGGAATAGCGCATGCCGATGACCTGAAAGATCGAGGCGAAGGTAAAAGCGAGAAGAGAGCCAAGCATGATCTGAAAGAGATCACTCCGTCTGACTTTTTTGACAGGGCTTGCGAGAAAGAAAGGAAAAAAAGCGAAAAGGGCCAAGGTGTGTCTGAAAAAAACAATTTTGTACGGATCAAGTTCCAAAGAGGCAAACTTCATGAAAGTGGGGGCCCCCGCGTAGAAAAGATTCATGGTGAGAAGGGCAAGAAAAAATTGCATATGGGTCTTTCATAATCCTCTCCGGGAAGGGTGACAAGGATAGTATTTAATTTTTGTTAATAATTTTATA
>JACQMA010000121.1 GCA_016203825.1 Deltaproteobacteria bacterium
CGGCTGGAGAATCCCGAACTCCCGGATCTGCGTGAGGGAGAAACGCTCAAACTCCACTCGATCGAACCGAAACAACATTTTACACAACCACCGCCGCGATTCACCGAGGCGTCCCTCGTCAAAACATTGGAAGAACTCGGCATTGGCCGTCCGTCGACCTACGCGAGTATTATGAGCGTGATCCAAGAGAAGGAATACGTGAAGAAGGTCGAAGGGCGTTTTTTCCCCTCGGACCTTGGAAAACTCGTGAATGGGCTGTTGGTCGAGAGTTTTCCCGATATTCTCGATGTGGGATTCACCGCGCAGATGGAAGAAGAGCTCGATGAGGTCGAAGAGGGGAAGCGCAAGTGGGTGACGGCACTCAAAGATTTTTATCGCCGTTTTGAAAAAACGTTAAACACGGCCAAACACGAAATGCGCGATGTGAAACGTGAAGCCAAGGTCACGAACCTCACCTGCGAAAAATGCGGAAGCCCCATGGTCATCAAGTGGGGTCGCCATGGAGAATTTCTCGCCTGTCAGGCGTATCCGGAATGCCGCAATACCAAGGAATTTAAGCGCACGGATTCCGACAAGATTGAAGTGGTGGAGAAAAAGCAGACCGACGAGAAATGTGAAAAATGCGGGAGCCCCATGGTCGTGAAACGAGGTCGCTTCGGTGAATTTCTTGCCTGTTCAAAGTATCCCGAATGCAAGACGACAAAGTCGATCGGCACGGGAATCAAATGTCCGGAGTGCACCAAGGGAGAGCTCGTCCAGCGTCGATCCAAGCGAGGTCGAAGCTTTTACAGTTGTAACCGCTATCCCGATTGTCGTTATGCGATTTGGGACAAGCCGGTTCTGGGCCCGTGTCCCGACTGTGGTCATGCACTCCTTGTCGAGAAATATTCTAAGAAGAGTGGCGGCCGCTCGATCGCTTGTCCTAAAAAAGAATGCGGATACAAGAAGGAGATTGTTGAGGGTTAAAGGGTGACGAGGCGAACCGAGGCGATGAGTCCTTTCTGTTCACGATCACCCGCATTGGTTCTGAAGTGGACTTCAAAGGCAGCACGTTCACGCCAGTGAGCGGGCTGTTTTTTTATCTTGATCGTCAGTGGTTTTTTTTCTGCGACCACTCGTCGTCCTTGGCCATCGCGGATATCATCACAGTGGATGATATATTCCGTTGGCGTTTCCGTGACGCGATAGCGGATCGTGAGCTGCGCTCCTAAACGTTCGCCGTCAACATTCGTGAGGACGAGGAGGGTCTGCCGACCCGATACGTTGATGTCAGGCGAGAAGCCCAGTTGTGCAAAACTTCTCTGAACACAATTTTCTCCGGTACATGCAGGAGGGGGTTCCTCCTTCGCTAAAGCTACGGAGGATAAAGGAGCGGGTTGGCGAAGAAGGATGCTGTTCCCCATCGACGTCTGATAAAAAGAGAGCGGTCCGTAACGTCGGGGAAGATCGACCATCAGTTGATCGCACGATGGATTTTCTTGGAGCCGAACACGGACGTCTTCGGGATCCATGACGCCTTCTTCGGTCGTGAAGTCCGGCTTGATGAGTGTGCACGTTTCATCACCGCGCGCGCGTGCTTTGTTGACTTCGTCGAAAAGCAATTCACAATATGCCGCACGCGCCCGCCCATCCTCTAACTCGAGGAGAGGGAGACATTGCGTGGGGAAACGAACCTGTTCGCCGGCGGCCTTCATCGTCCTTGGTATCGGCACCTTTCCAAAAGAGTTGCGTCATTTCCATATTCGCCGCGTTAAACCCCAAAGGCCCCCCGAAAAGGTGTCCGACTCCTTTCCGGGGGGCTCCCCAAAAGTCCTTTTAATCCAACGCGTTGCGGCGTGAAAACGACCTTCATTTCTACTGAGAAAAGGACGCAACCTTTTTGGAGAAATGCCGAAAAGGGAGTGAGGGCTGAAAATATGGGCCAACGCCTCTTGAACACATTGCTGTTTTTCGTCGTCTGTCTGCTTGTGGCCCAAGCGCGGGCCAACGAATGTCTGGTCACGCGCTCTCTCGACAATGCCGACTCCGGGAGTCTGCGTTGGGCGATCAACGAGGCGAATGAGGGCAGATGCGACGAAGATCGTGTCGATTATCGCAATCGTTACGGAAGTTTCTTCCCCGGTGTTGTGACGTTCAGTGTTGTTCGGATTGATCGTTCCATCGACATTCAATTGCAGTCAGCACTCCCCGACATCAAGGGTCAGCGGAATCGTCCCGTGGTGGTGATTGCCGATGACGACGAGAGCGTGCGCATCATCGGAAGTGCTACGAGTCATGGCCTTGTCCTCATTGGCGAGCGATCTGTCCTCGATCATTTGACCATCACGGATTTCACGGGACCCGCGGTGACGATGAAGGGAAAAGCGGGCCTCGTTCATCAGAGTCGCATCGTCTCAAATAAGGGTGACGGCGTTCGCGTTGAGGGATCCGAAAATCTCATCGTTGGTTCGGAGATCGCGACCAATGAGGGCAATGGCATTGCCGTTCTCTCGAACACAACATTACCGTGTGGACAGCGAGATCCCAACGCATGGCTCGCCGCGACCAAGATCACCCGTTCCAATATTCATCATCATACCGAGGCCGGCATCTCCGTTCAGACAATATCGTCGAGCGAACGCGTTTGTCGCGATGCCGCAGGCAATGTCGATCCATTCTCCTTTCGCACGGCCCTCATCTCTGAGACGACTGTTTTTCGAAATCAGGATTCTATCGCGATCAGCGCGTATCCATTTCCCATAGCATCTGAACTCACCGTGACTGATGAAGCATCGTCCGATCATCTCGTCGTGAGTGGTGTTATCACACGTCCCGAGGCCAGTCCCGATCAACCGTGGAACCTTTCGACGGTTGATCTGGGGAGATTGCGTGTGGAAATTTTTGAGGCCGATGAGACGGGGACACGTGTTTTTCTGGGGGCGACCGACGCTATTGATTCCGAAGGACGATTCTCGCTGCGACTTCCACGTTCGACATTTGACGAAGAGGCGGAATCACCTCGTATCGCCGCAACGGTCAGTGACCTGGAACATCAGGTGACATCCCCGATGGGGGAGATGCAGGTCGCCTCAACTCCTGAACCAGAAACACCAGAAGAGCCGACCGATCCGCAGGTCGATGAGGAAGCGGTTCTCGATACCGACGGCGACGGTGTGAACGATGACGAAGAAGAGCGCATCGGGACGTATCCCGATCGATGTGACAGTGATGATGATGGTCTCTCCGATGGGGTTGAGGTCGGAGCGGTAGGTGGTGGGAACGAGGCAAGCGATTGTCACGGCATGTATCCGGCCGGGACGAACTATCGTCGTTCCACGATGCTCGATCCGACGAATCCGGATTCCGATGGCGACGGATTGATGGACGGGAGTGAAGATCGCGATGGCAATGGATGGCTCGACGGTGACGAATCCGATCCGTCGCTCCTTGATAGTGATGACGATGGTCTCGAGGATGGCGTCGAGGCAAAGGGAGATTTCGATCACGACGGATTTCCCGACTTCGATGTGCGCATGGTGGTGGGCGAACCGGGATGCCAGCCGCCGGTGAGTGTCAGCGATGTCGATTGCGACGGGGTTCCCAACGAAGTCGATGATGACTCCGATAATGACGGGTGCGCCGATCGTGACGAGGGCGGGTGGAAGGATCAGAATCACAACGCAATCCCGGACGTCTATGATCCCCAGGCCAAGATGTGCTCGACGAGTGCTGGAGGTGGCGGTGGGTTTGGTGGAGGTGCCTTCAGTGGTAGTGAAGAGCAGTCAGAAGAAGGTGCAGGGACGCCTCAGCCAAGCGCCGCTGACCCTTTCTTCAACCGTGCCCTCGCCAACGCGGGTGGGGCGTGCGCGTTGATGCCCGACGCTTATGCTCCTCGAATGGTTTTTCTGGTTCTTATCCTCCCGTTGGTCATCATCGTTATACGACGAAATAAATCTTGCAGATAAGAGTCGGTCGTGCGAGATGACGCATAATGTCACGACCAGAGTCCATGCAGGCCATCCTCGACCAATTTTCATCGTATCTTGACGATGAGCGCCGCGCCTCTCCCCATACTTTAAAGAATTACGTTGGAGATATAGCTCAATTCTTTGATTTTACGTCAAAAAAATCAGGATCGAATTCAATCCGTCCGGCCCAATTCTTGCGAAAGATCGATGTGACGGTCATTCGACAATATTTGGCGGGTCTCCTGCACGACAAATTGGCGACGTCCGTGGCACGAAAGCTCGCTTCCCTCCGGACTTTTTTCCATTTTTGCCAGCGCGAGGGGTGGATGGAGACCAATCCGGCCAAGGAAGTGGCGAGTCCCAAGGTGCCAAAACAGATCCCAAAATTTCTGACGGTCGATGAGGTCTTTGCGTTGCTCGATTCCCCTACGACGAAGGATTTTTTGGGGAACCGGGATAAGGCGATCCTCGAACTCCTCTATTCGTCGGGACTGCGTGTCAGTGAACTCGTGGGACTCAATATTGGTGATATCGATCTTGCCCAAAGGATCGTGCGTGTGATGGGAAAGGGACAGAAGGAACGGATGGTCCCCGTGGGGGCCAAGGCGTGTGTGGCACTCACGGCGTACATCGACCAGCGATCAGGTCCACTCTTTTTGAATCGTCACGGTGGGCGTCTCACCGCGCGCTCGGTCGAGCGGATCATGATCAAGTACATGAAGCGAACGGGGCTCCAAAAGGCGGTCACGCCGCACGTTTTGCGTCATACCTTTGCGACGCATCTTTTGGGGGCGGGCGCCGATATGCGGGGGATTCAGGAACTCTTGGGTCATGCGAGTCTCTCGACGACGCAAAAATATACGCACGTGGGTATTGAAAAAAT
Organism: Deltaproteobacteria bacterium; assembly: GCA_016203825.1. Classification (GTDB taxonomy): domain Bacteria; phylum UBA10199; class UBA10199; order 2-02-FULL-44-16; family 2-02-FULL-44-16; genus JACQMA01. The sequence continues at coordinate 4,831 of JACQMA010000121.1, forward strand.
GATGGAAGTGTACGATCGAACCCATCCCAAGGCGAACTAATGTTTCACTCAACCACCATTCTCTGCGTTCGGCGTGACGAAAAAGTCGCTATCGGCGGCGACGGACAAGTCAGTTTTGGCAACACCGTGATGAAACACGGGGCGAAGAAGACGCGCACGATGCTCGATGGCAAGGTGCTCGCTGGTTTCGCCGGATCGAGCGCCGACGCGTTTACCCTGTTTGAACGCTTTGAGGGAAAGCTCTCCGAGCATCGCGGGAATCTGACGCGTGCAGCCGTCGAGCTCGCCAAAGACTGGCGAACGGATCGCGTCCTGCGGCGTCTCGAGGCCATGATGATTGTTGCGGATAAAGAAAAGACGTTTGCGATTTCGGGGACGGGCGACGTCCTCGAGCCAGATGAAGGTATCGCTGCCGTCGGTTCTGGTGGCCCGTACGCCCTGGCCGCGGCACAGGCGCTCATGGCCCATTCGAACCTCGATGCCAAAAGAGTGGTCGAAGAGTCCATGAAGATCGCCAGCCGACTTTGCATCTACACGAACGATCACATCTCGATTCACGAACTCTCATGAACACCACGAACATTACGCCACGCGAGATTGTCTCGGAGCTCGACCGCTACATTGTTGGTCAAGGGGCCGCCAAGCGTGCGGTGGCGATTGCACTGCGCAACCGTTGGCGTCGTCAGCAGGTCGATCTGACGCTACGCGACGAGATTACACCCAAGAACATCATTATGATTGGACCGACCGGCGTTGGAAAAACCGAGATTGCGAGACGGCTTGCCAAACTTGCGGGTGCCCCGTTTATCAAGGTTGAAGCGACGAAATTTACGGAAGTCGGGTACGTCGGGAAGGACACGGAGTCGATGGTCCGCGAGCTTGTCGATATGGCGATCAAGATGGTGCGTGAAGAAGAGGATGCAAAAGTCCGAGTCCGCGCGCGCGAGATGGCCGAGGAAAAACTCGTGGATCTCTTGTTTCCACCGACGGACCCGCGTTCCACGGTCGAGGGTGAACATGAGGCCGCCCGCGAGGAACTGCGTCGGCAACTCCGGCAAGGAAAGCTCGACGAGCGAACGGTCGAGATTGAGCAGACCCCCAAAATGGGACCGATGCCATCGATCGAAGTGGTCGCCGCAACAAATCTCGAAGAAATGTCGCAAAACTTGCGCGAGATGTTTTCGAACATGATGCCCCAGGGAAAAAAGAAGTCTCATCATGTTCGTGTGCCTGAGGCCTTGAAGATCCTCGAGGAAGAAGAGGCCTCGCGTCTCGTGGATGCAGAAACCGTCGTGCGCCAGGCCATCGAGCGGGTTGAGCAAAATGGCATCATCTTTCTCGACGAGCTCGATAAAATCGCGAGTCCCCGTGGCGAACATCAACAGGGTCCCGATGTCTCTCGTGAAGGTGTTCAGCGCGATCTTCTTCCAATTGTCGAGGGGTCCACGGTGACGACGAAATACGGCATGGTGAAGACGGATCATGTCCTGTTCATTGCCGCCGGCGCGTTTCACGCGACCAAACCGTCCGACCTTATTCCCGAATTGCAGGGACGTTTTCCCATTCGGGTCGAGCTCCAGTCGCTTGGCAAGGACGAATTTTTTCGGATTCTGACTGAGCCGGAGAATTCACTGACGAAACAATATATCGCGATGATGGCGACGGAAGGGATGGCGATTTCGTTCGTTGATGGGGCCCTGCAGGAGATTTGTGCGGTTGCCGCCGAGGTCAATGGCCAAACCGAAGACATCGGGGCGCGTCGGCTTCACACCGTGATGGAGAAACTCTTTGAAGCAATCTCCTTCGACGCACCGGACAAGCGTGGACAATCGGCCCGCATTGATCGCAACTATGTTCAGCAACAATTAGCCGATATTGTCCGTAACCGCGACCTGACGCGTTACATTCTCTGACAGAAAATTTCAGCCAGCATACAGCGAACACTTCCACCACCGACCGTTTCGATGGTGGGGATGGGGATGGCAACGATGTGTGCGAAACGTTCAAGTGTGGACACTTGAGGTGACGTGAGTGATTGCCGAGCTTGTTCCGACATCACGATGATCCGCTCGCCTTGAGCATTCGTGAGTTCCAGCATATTCCCTGCAAAGTGTTCCACTTGGGTTTCAGTGATTTCGACGATCGTTCGCCCGCTCTGTTGGAGTGTGCGTTTCACGCGCGCTCGCTCTGCAGCATCGGGAATGGATGCAAGGGCGATCACCGCAAATTCCGTCCCCACACACATAACGACATTGGTATGATAGATAGGAGTTCCCTTCCGATCGACGGCGTGAAAAGCGAAGGAAGTGTAACCCAAATCCGTTGCACAGCGTTCCAAAAGTTGCGCATCGGTTCGCGGTGACAGGATGGCATACGCGATTGTGTTCAGATGATCGAAAACAATACTCCCGGTTCCCTCGAGAAATTTCCCTCGCGTTTCACTCGCGCTGAAGTCAAGGACACGAGTGACATGAAACTTTTTTTGAAGGTGTTCAACGATATCGCGGCGTCGTTCGGAGCGACGATTCGGGGCCTGCATGGGAAAAAGAACGATGGTTCCATCCGGTTGAAGGGCGATCCAATTATTCGGGAAAACGGCGTCGGGTTTTGCAGGTGTGAGGGTGTCGTCGATGACTTCGACGGTGATGCCGTTTTTTTTCAAAGCAGAGGCGACAGCGTCGAATTCGACAAGGGCGCGCCTTTGAATCTCGGCAGGAAGGAGATCGTCCATTTTATTTTGAAAGACATTCGACGCGGCGGTGATCTCGTTGAAGCCAAACGACGCGGGACGAATCATCAGCACTGCGGATGCCGATTGAACATTTCTCGCTTGAGTTCCCATCCCTTCTTATCCTACGCAGGGATAGAGGTTCTATGTCAACGCTGATTATCGTTGGGGCCCAGTGGGGGGACGAAGGCAAGGGGAAGGTCATCGACCTTTTGACCCCCCAGGTCGATATGGTCGTTCGCTATCAAGGTGGGGCGAATGCAGGTCACACGGTCGTCGTGGGTGATGAAAAGGTCGTGTTGCACCTCTTGCCGTCGGGAGTCCTCCATGAAGGTTGTCAGTGCGTTATTGGGAATGGAGTGGTCATCGATCCCGACGTCCTGATTACCGAAATGGCAGGTCTTCAAGAGCGCGGGTATCTTCGTGACCCGTTGCGCGTTGTCGTGAGCGATCGCGCCCATGTGGTGTTTCCGTATCATCGTCTGATCGATCAACTGCGTGAGGCGAGAAAAGACGCGACGTTCATTGGAACGACCGGTCGGGGGATCGGTCCGACGTACGAAGACAAAGTTGCACGTCGCGGTATTCGGATGGGTGATCTCATTCAGCCCGATGTTCTTCGGAAACTCCTCGAAACGATCTTGCCGCAAAAAAATCAGGAGATCGTCAGTCTTGGTGGGAAACCGCTTGTCTTCGCGGAACTCTTCGCCCAAGCGACGATCTGGGGAGAGAAAATTTCCCATCACGTCAAAGATGCATCGCTCTTGGTGGAACAGAGTATCAGGAATAAGAAACAAGTCCTCTTTGAAGGAGCGCAGGGGACGGCGCTCGATGTCGATCAGGGAACGTATCCCTATGTGACGTCGTCGAATACCGTGGCAGGCGGGGCCTGCACGGGTGTCGGGATTGGGCCCACATTGATCGATGATGTGTGGGGTGTCTCCAAGGCCTATACGACGCGTGTCGGCGAGGGGCCGTTTCCGACGGAAGAGAAGAGTAGCGCCGGAGAACACCTGCGGAAGCAGGGTCACGAGTTTGGCTCCACGACGGGGAGACCGCGGCGTTGCGGTTGGTTCGATGTGCCCCTTGTGCGTCATGCCGCGCGCGTGAATGGTCTCACGGGTCTTGTCGTCACGAAACTCGATGTCCTCACGGGTCTTGAAGACGTGAAGGTCTGTGTCAAGAACGACGACCAAAAAGTGCCGGTCTATGAAACCTTTCCGGGTTGGACGGAAGATATTACTCATGCGCGCTCATTGAAGGACCTTCCGCGCAATGCCCGGAATTATATCAGCGCACTCGAAGAGAAGTGTCAGGTTCCGATCGTCCTCGTGTCCGTCGGCTCCGAACGCTCCCAGCACATCATGGTTCGTAAGCCTTTTACTTCGTAAATGTCGTTTCGTAGAACACGGTTCCATCGGTTGTGATGAAACGAAAGAGAGCCTCATCCTCTGTCACCTGAAACCATCCGAAGCCATAAAGATCCTCGGCGTCGCCGCCGGTCGCCAAGACTTCGGCACCTTCGAGAGTTGCATTGACCGTTTTGAGATCGGCGCCACCCGTTCCAATAACGAGTTGCTCGACTTCACAGCCATCCATGCTGGTACGAATATGTGAGAAGCTGTGCGCATGACCAGAGAGGATGAGGTCAAACCGTGATTGCGTTCCATCGCAGAGGATATTCGGTTTTCCTACAGGATCTTCGCCGAGCAGGACCGGAATATTATCTTCACCGTCACTGCCATGGTTCCCGTTGTTGTAGAGAGGATGGTGCATGACCATCGCTTTCCAGGTGGCGGTGCTCGTTGTAACTCCATCATACATCCACGTCGGGGCATCGTAGCCATCCTCGGCTTCGTCGTCGCCGTCGTAGCGGAAGTGAGGATATTCGGAATCAAAGAGGAAAAATTCAAGGAGCGGTGTTGTCGCACCTTCAGGTGCGGTGAAGTTGTAGTCGATCGCCGCCATACGCCAATTGGGATCGATCTGCGAATATTCCACTTCGGCTTGAGGAGTGCCATCATTGTCATGATTGCCGACGACAGGATAAAAAGGGAGGCCTAAGAAATCATAGACATCGTGGTAGTAGTCTTGCCAAAGTTCATCGTCGACACTGTCAACGCCATCGGAATAAAAGTTATCCCCGAGGGTGACGATGAACTCACACTCTTCCGTCGCACAGTAATCACCAATCGCCTGGGCAACCGCTTCTTGATCGTCGCCACCGGTTCCCCAATCGCCAAAAGCCACAAAGGAAACGGTGTCACCACTCCCGGCACCACCTGCGGAACCACTGCCGCTGTCATCGTCTTCATCGTCGGTGTCACCATCGTCGGCGCTGCCGGAAGGAGACGCGTTGCCGTCAGGCAGCGGCGTTCCCCGAAATTCGGTCGTCGCATCACATGCCGCAAGAGCAAGAAGAAGCAAGAATGCTGTCATCCTGAGCAACGCGAAGGATCCCGTGGTTACACGAGATTCTTCGTTCCACTCAGAATGACATCGTTGTGTGTTTAGTTGCATTGTTCCTCCTGTGTCCACACATCCGCCAAGACTTCGGCGGCGAGTTTTTCGTAGATCAGATAACCGTCCGGATCCTCATAGCTTAAGCGAGGATCCCAGCGCCACCAATAGATTCCATCGAGCCAAGTCGCATCACTGTACGTCGCGAGAACGGCGGCATAGGCATCGGCTTGTTCCTGTTCATCCACGGGCCAGTCACTCGTAAAATCATAGGGCTTCGTATTCGTCCCGTCTGCCGAGCGAAAGCCGATTTCCGTGAAGAGATAGGTTTTTCCCTGTGTCTCAGAAAATGTTTGAAGTTCCTCGCCGATGGAAACCAGCGCCTCTTCCATATCGGCTTGAGTGGCATCGGCATCATCCGTGAGGGGATAATAAAAATCGCTGCCGATGAAATCAAGGTCGTCCCAGAATGCGACGGATTCCACTTCGTCCCAGTTCGCAGCGTACGTGAGCTCACCGCTAAAGACCTCACGGATGTCGGCAATGACGTCCCGCCAATAGGATGTATCGCCCGATCGTGATTTGAGCTCGGTCGCAATCGAGAGTGTTTCGATGCCCAACTCTTCGGCAAGTTGAGCCTCATGTAAGATGAAGGTTCGATAACTCGACTGCCATGCTGAAAGATTCGAGGGATCAATTTGTCCACGCCAACTTCCATCAACAATATCAACGTGCGGTTTGAGGAGAATACTGAACCCCTTTTCCTTCGCGAGTGGAATGAGGGAACGAAGATCACTATCGGTGGGACTCTTGCTGGAGTGTTCGTAAATCGTCGTCGATGTTTTGGTGTCTTGATACCACGTGTGGACGACGGCGAGCCAGTTGCCACCGAGATCACGGATGGCGTCGAGGGAATCGGATGTTTCGTCATCCTGGAAGCATCCGGGATACCAACAGATGAATGTCATGCCCCTGCGAAACGCGCAATCGGTTGTGGTGGCTCCATTCGTCGAAGCGTCGTCATCGTCATCCGTTGGCGATGGGGTCTGATTTCCCGCCGGTGGGGCAGCCCCCCCAAAAAACTCGTCGGAACCACATCTGGTGGTCAGCATGAGAAGGGTGCAAAAGCTTAAAAGACGGTAGTATTTCATGATATCCCCTGTATCGGCAGCCCTACCAAAAAGTTGCGTGGTTTGGAACAAAAAGGTGTCGAACGCCTAACCGGTGGGCTAAAAGTGGTTACCGCACCGAGGCGTATTTGAGGAAGAAAGCGCGCCCCGGAAGAAGGGTCAGATTTTTCACTCGTGGTTTTGTCATCCAGTAAATAGCGCTATTGTAAATGGGTGCCCATGGCATCTCTTCCATGATGATGTCTTCCATCTGGCGCATGAGTCGGAGCTGACGTGCTGGGGTCGCAGCTTGTTTTGCTTCATCCCACAATTGATCATATTTCGGGTTGGTCCATTGAGAATAATTCCCCGATGTTCCCGCAGTAAAGTTTTCCAGGAAGGTGGTTGGATACACATATTCCCCAACCCCCCCAAGACGGGCAATTTCAAAATCGTGGTGATGAAGTGCAGCCAAGTGAGTTTTCCATTCCTGGTTTTGGAGTTTGACCTCGATACCGAGGTTTTGTTTCCACATCTGTTGAATGGCTTCGCCAATGAGGCGATGAACTTCGACGGTGTTGTAGCTGAGCGTGAGAATAGGAAAATTTTTTCCGTCAGGGTAGCCTGCTTCAGCAAGGAGTTTTTTCGCCTCTTGAGGATCGAATCGGAGGTAGGTTTTGTAAGCATACCCGGAAACGCCTGGAGGGATAAAACCGGTAGCCGGTATTTCTCGCCCGCGCATAATTTTATCGACGATCAGTTTTCGATCGATGCTCAAGGCAAGGGCTCGTCGCACGCGAGCATCCTGAAGCGCCGGATGCTTGACATTGAACATGTATTGATAAAGCGCAAATTCACTCGATGAATGAAAGTCGGGATGCTTCATATACGACGGAACTTTTCCCTGAGGTAAGCTATAAAAGAAATCAATATCGCCGGCCTCGTAGCGTTTGAGGATCGTCTCAAAGTCATCAATCATGAGAAAAGTAACCCCATCGAGCCTGACCCTTATGGCATCCCAGTAGAGCGGGTTTTTTATCATGACGATTCGGTCATACGGAGTCCACATTTTGAGTAAGAATGGACCGTTGCATACCATATGCTCCGGTTTCACCCACTGATCGCCATACTTCTCGACAACATCTTTTTTGATCGGTGCAAAGGTTGAAAAAGTAATAAGCTGAAGAAATGGAGGAAACGGTCCTTCAAGTTCAACCTGAAATGTGGTGTCGTTGATGACCTTAAAGCCCAGGAGAGACGGATCTTTGATCTTTCCTTCCAGAAAAGCCTTCCCGTTTTTTATGTAGTTGTAGCGACTTCCCTGAGGGGAAGCGGTTTTTGGATCAATGGCACGCCGCCAACCATAGAGGAAATCATTGGCGGTGATGCGGGAACCATCAGACCAGGTTGCGTTGTTTCGCAGGTAAAAGGTGTACGTTTTACCGTCCGGACTGATCGTCCACTTTTCTGCGACACCACCAATGACGGTTGTCGGCTTTTCAGGGTTGAACGTGACAAGTCCTTCAAAGAGTTGCCGACCAAGGTTGGAGCCGTCCACCGATGATGTCAGGTGAGGGTCGAGACTGTCCGGTTCCGGTCCGTTGTGAATGGTGAGTGTTTGGGGAGCAGCAAGAGTCGTTGTGGTAATGAGACACCCAAGAAAAGACGCAATCCATGATCGCTTCATCTCTACCTCCCTGCCCCCTCCTTATAAAGGAGGGGATTATTGTTCAAACCACGCGAACTTGATGGCGTGTTGGTTCATGGCGTTGGGGTAAAATCCCTTCACGCGCGGATCGATCATCTGTGGCCGTCCATAATGAAAGAGCGGGATGGCCGGAAGTTCCTGGAGCAGGATTTCCTCGGCCTTTTTGAGCGTTGCCAGACGGGTTGCGGGATCCAGCTTCCGTGCCGACTGCGCAACGAGTTCATCGAAGGCCGGATTCTTCCAACGCGTGTAGTTTTGAGTCGATGAGCTCGTGAAGATATCAATGAAGGTTACCGGGTCAAGAAAATCGCCGACCCATCCGTAACGACTGATTTCAAAGCTGCCCGTGGACCACGTTTGCAGGAGGGTCTTCCATTCCTGATTGACGAGCGCGATGTTGATGCCGAGGTTTTCCTTCCACATGCTCTGGATCAGTTCCGCCACGAGTTTATTTGCGTCACTCGTGTTGTAATAGAAGGAAACCGTGGGGAATGTCTTGGGATCGGCGAACCCCGCTTCGGCAAGCAGTGCCTTGGCCTTGGCGGGATCAAATCCCTGGACCTCGGGAGAGGTATACCCTTCATATCCCGGCGGGACCGACTGGGTCGTGGCGACGTCGTTCGATTTTTTGACGTCCACGATCTTTTGTCGATCGATTGCAAGGCTCAGGGCCTGTCGCACGCGCGGGTCGTCGAAGGGTTTGCGCTCCGTGTTGAACCAAACGTAATAGGTCGCCCATTCGGGGATAAAATGATAATCATCACGCTTGGCCATCTCGGGAACTTTGGTTGGCGGGATGTAGTCGTTATAGTGGGCCTTGCCATCGAGATAGAGTTTCAATGCGGTTTCATTGTCGTCGGTTGGGAGAAAGATCGCCTTGTTGATCCTGACATTGGCCTTGTCCCAGTAGTTGGGATTTTTCTCCATCACGATTTCTTTTTGCGGGACCCAGCTCGTGAGGCGGTAGGGGCCATTGCTGACCATATGCTCGGGACGAATCCATTCCTCGCCCCACTTTTCAACCGTTGCCCGGTGAACGGGCCGATAGGTCGCAAAAGAAGCAAGATGCGGGAAATAGGGGACGGGGTTTTTGAGTTCGACTCGCAGTGTACCATCGTCAACGGCCTTGACGCCGACGGTCTCGGAATCCGTTATCTTTCCCGTGTTGTATTCTTCGGCATTCAGAAGGGGATAAAGGATGTAGGCATACTCGGAAGCCGTCTTCGGATCGAGTGCCCGTTTCCACGAGTATTCAAAATCGGATGCTGTGACGGGTGTCCCATCGGACCACTTGGCGTCGCTTCGCAGGTGAAACGTGTAGGTCTTTCCGTCGGCACTCACATCCCATGACGTTGCCACGCCGGGAACGGGGGCCAGCGTTTTTGGATCGTATTCGGTGAGTCCTTCGAAGAGTTGATAGACGACATTGCCCGATGGGTGGTCGCGCACGAGGCCCGGATCGATGGTCGCCGGCTCGGCCCTGTTCCACCAAATGAACGTGTCGGTCGCTGCCTGCTTCGTGGCGCACGATTTGCCACCAGCACATGAGATGAAACAAATTCCAAGCACCAAACTCCACATTCCAAACTTTGTTTTCATTTTGTCTCCTATTTCATCGATACATTCTTTAAGAGAAAGTTGCGAAGCGGTGAGACGGCAAGGCCCTTGACCTTGGGACTTACCATCCAGTGGTTCGCATAAAAGAAGATCGGAATCCCCGGAATTTCCGATCCGATGATCTTCTCCATCTGCGCATAAAGCGCGAGCCGCTTTGCTCCATCGCTTTCTTTGTTCGCCTCTTTCCAGAGACGCTCATATTCAGCGTGGGACCACTGCGTGTAGTTATTTGGCGTATGCTCGAGGAAGAGTTCGAGAATGGTCGAGGGATAGATATAATCTCCGGTAAAGCCCATGCGGGCAAGATCATAGTCGTGGTTTTGGAGGGTCTTGATATGGGTCTTCCAGTCACGGTTGACGAGGTTCACGGTGATGCCGAGGTTTTCTTTCCACATGCGCTGGACCGCCTCCGCGATCATCCGGTGAAGGTCAACCGTGTTGTAGCTGAGCGTGAGTTCGGGGAATCCTTTCCCATCTGCATACCCTGCCTCTGCCAGCAACTGTTTTGCTTGTTGAGGATTGTAGGCGAGGAGTTTTTGATAGCGGTAGTTGGTGACCCCGGGTGGGATGTAGCCTTCCGCAATTGCTTCTCCGGTCCTCATGACCTTTTCCGTAATGGTCTTGCGATCGATCGCCAAGGCCAGCGCCCGACGTATCCGAGCATCTTGCAAGACCGGATGCTTCACGTTGATGGGGTAATAATAGAGTCCAAACGAAGTCCCTTCGCGAAAGTTTGGTTTTGAGCGCAGGAGCGGAATTTTGGTTTGCGGGACATGGTAGGAGAAGTCGAGTTCACCGGCATCAAATTGCTTGAGGACCGTATCAAGGTCTTCGGTCGAAGTTCCGATCAATGTTTCAAGCGCCACACGATCTCGATTCCAGTAGTGGGGATTTTTGGTGAGGACGATGCGATCGTAGGGCATCCACTCCTTGAGGACGAAGGCGCCATTCGATACCCAATGCTCTGGACGCGCCCATTGGTCTCCATAGGCCTCAACCACTGATTTTTTGATGGGTGTGAAGGTGAGGTGGCAGAGGAGGTCAAGAAACGGCGGAAACGGCGCTACCAGTTCGACCTGAAACGTCCAGTCGTCGATGGCCCGGAACCCAAGCTGTTTTGGATCCTTGAGCTCCCCTTTGACATAGGCCTGACCGTTTTTGATGGAATCAAAGCGCGTGGCATAGGGTGAAGCCGTCTTGGGATTCGCGGCGCGTTCCCAGGAATACACAAAATCGTTGGTCGTGACGGATGAACCATCGGACCACTTGGCGTTTTTGCGGAGATAAAAGGTATAGGTCTTTCCATCGGGGCTCACGGTCCACCGTTCGGCGACACCGGGCGAGACGCCACCTTTGTCGGGATTGGGAACCACGAGGCCCTCGAAGAGCTGCAAGAGCGTGTTGTAGTCGATCTCGGTGGACGTGATGTGCGGATCGAGTGAACTCGGCTCGGAACCGGCATGGTAGACAAATGTCTTGGGGTCTTTTGCGGCGGCGGCAGAGAAGGGGAGCGTGAACAAGAAAATTCCAAGCACTAATCTTTTCATTTTGCCTCCTCAAACCACGCGAATTTGAGTGGGTGCAGCGAGAGGATATTCGGGTGGAATCCCCGGACGCGTGGATCGAGCAGAGATGGCTGCACATGATTAAAAATCGGAACTAACGGTGCCTCTTCAAGCAAGATCTCTTCGGCTTGCTTCAAAAGGAGTGCACGTTTTTCCGGATTCAGCTCGCGTGGTGCTTGGTTCAGCACCAGATCATCATACGTGGGGTTGACCCAATTCGTATAATTTTGCTGTGAATTCGAAGCGAAGATATTCAAGAACGTCGAGGGGTCACTATAGTCGCCGATCCAGGTATATCTTCCGATATCGAATTCTCTTTGCACGTACGATGTGAGGAGCACCTTCCACTCGAGGTTTTGGATGCCCACATTGATCCCAAGATTTTGTTTCCACATGCTTTGAGCGAGTTCGGCGACCATCTTGTGCTCGGCGAGCGTATTATACAGGATGGTGAAACTCGGAAACGTTGTGGGATCAGCAAAACCCGCTTCCAGAAGCAGGGCTTTGGCCTTGTCGGGATTGAATTCACATCCGTTCGGCGGACTATAACCGTGGAGTCCTTCCGGAGTCAGACTCGTGGCCGGCTTGTCACCGCGTGCGAGCGTTTCCGTAATAGCCCGACGATCGATCGCGAGACAGAGTGCCCGTCGAACGCGCATATCGTCAAACGGTTTTCGCTTCGTATTCAACTGGTAGAAGTAGGTGTCGAGTTTCACACTTTGATACAAATCAGGACGGCCTTTGATCTCCGCAACCTTGAGCGGCGGAATGTCGATCGTGTAGTGCGTGACGCCATCAAGTTGCATCTTGAGGGCCGTCTCCATGTCTTCAATCGGCAAGAATTTGACCTTGGCCAGCCGAACATTGTTTTTGTCCCAGTAATTCGGATTTTTCTCGAGCACGACTTCCCTTTGGATCAGCCAACTGGTGAGGCGGTAGGGACCATTGCTGACCATATGTTCGGGCCGCGTCCACTGGTCACCCCATTGTTCGACGGTCGCGCGGTGGACCGGACGAAATGCGATGTGGGCGACGAGTTGAGGAAAAAAGGGAACGGGGTGCTCGAGGGTTATCTGCAAGGTTTGGGGATCGATCACGTTGATGCCGATGTCATCGGCGCTTGTCGTCTTTCCCGCATTATAATTTTCTGCATTCTTGATGAAGTACAACATGTAGGCCGTCTGCGATGCGGTCTGCGGCGCGAGGACACGTTTCCACGAGTATTCGAAATCAGCAGCGGTCACGGGCGAGCCATCGGACCAAAACGCATTGTTCCTCAAGTGAAATGTCCATACAAGTCCGTCGGGACTGATGTCCCAACTGCTCGCAACACCAGGGACGGCCTCCAGTGTTTCGGGGTGATATTCGGTCAGTCCCTCAAAGAGCTGCATCCCAATATTAAACGAGCGATCGTCATAGAGAATGGCGGGATCGAGTGACGGTGGTTCTGCACCATTACCCCACACAAACGCGTCGGGAAGGGCGTTTGATTTCGTGGCGCAGGATTTGCCACCGGTACAGGCGGCAAGGGTAAGGAGTAGGATGATGGCGATATTTCGTCGCATGGGGATCATTTGTTTTCCTCAAACCACGCGAATTTCAAGGGATGGAGTTCTCCTGCATTCGGATAAAACCCTTTCAGTCGCGGGTCGACCAAGATCGGTCGTCCATAATAGAAAAGGGGGATCACCGGCATGTCGGAGAGCAAAATCTCCTCGGCCTGTTTGAGGATCGCCATGCGTTGAGCCGGGTCGAGTTCCTTCTGGGATTGCACATTGACGAAGTCATCGAACTGGGGGTTTGACCACTTCATGTGATTTTGTTGCGAGTTCGTCGTGTTGATTGCGAGGAAGGCGTGTGGGTCAAAATAGTCACCAAACCATCCTGAACGCGTGAGTTCAAAATTGCCAACTTTCCACGAATCGATGACGACCTTCCACTCCTGGTTTTGAAGCGAAACCTGAATCCCTAAATGTTGCTTCCACATGCCCTGAAGGATCTCACTCACTGTGCGGTGGAGGTCGTTCGTATTATAGAGCACCGTCACCGGCGGAAAAGTTGAGAGATCCGCGTAGCCAGCTTCTTTCAAAAGTTCTTTCGCTTTTTGCGGATTGAACATTTCAACTGCTGGTGGAGCATATCCTTCGACGGGGGGTATGAAGGCTGTTGCTGGAATATCTCCGCGGTTGAGCGTCTTCACAAGCTGTTCTCGATCGATCGCCAAACTGAACGCTCTTCGAACACGCGCGTCATCGAACGGCTTCTTCTGAGTGTTGAACATATAATAGTAGTTGGCGAAGTGGGCGACGTTGTGAAGGTCGGGGCGTTTGGCGAGCTCCGTAAGCTTCGAGACGGGGAGATTATGTGAGACGTGAACCTTGCCTTCAAGCTGTTGTTTCAATGCCGTCTCTTGATCGTTGGTGGGGAGAAAAATGGCCTTGGCGATTTTGACCGTCTCTTTGTCCCAGTAATTCGGATTTTTCTCCATAACGATTTCTTTTTGTGGGACCCAACTGGTGAAACGATAGGGGCCATTGCTGATCATGTGTTCGGGCCGCGTCCACTGATCGCCCCACTGTTCAACCGTTGCACGATGGACCGGGCGACAGACACTATGGGATGTGAGCTGCGGAAAAAAGGGTGCGGGGTCTTTGAGGGTGACCTCAAGCGTTGTGGGGCTCACCGCGCGCACACCGACGGTCGACGCATCGGCAAGCGTCCCGTTGTTGTACTCCTCGGCGTTTCGAATGAAGTAGAGGAGATAAGCTGAGCCCGAGGCTGTCGCGGGATTGAGGGTGCGCTTCCACGAGTATTCAAAGTCTGCAGCTGTGACCGGAGAACCATCGGACCACGTTGTATGGTCACGAAGATAAAAAGTATACGTGAGGCCGTCGGAACTGACTTCCCAACGTGTTGCGACAGCGGGGATCGGCATCACGGTCTTCGGGTCGTACTCCGTCAATCCTTCAAAAAGTTGGTGGATAATGATCATCGAGGTCTCATCGGTCGCCAGTGCGGGATCCAGCGTCGGTGGTTCGGCGTAGTTATTGAGCACAATGGCATCGGGGAGCGTTTTCGGCGCCGATGATGCACAGGATTTGCCTCCGGCGCAGGCGGAGAGAACAAACAGCGTTGTCAGTAGAATCGTTATGGATTTCACATTCCCCCCATCAATATTTGTTCTTGTAGGGGTCGACCCCCATGTCGACCCGAATTTATCTTTCCACATATGCCCTATACAACGGATGCCAGTTGAGGAGCGTTGAGTAGTATCCCTTCACGTACGGCTTCACGAGCTGGTTATTCGTCCAGCAGTAGAGCGGGATGATCGCGGCGTCATCAAGCAGTTTGGCTTCGGCGTCCCGAAACAGTGCCAGGCGCTTTGCGGGATTGACTTCTGCTTGCGCTGCATCGAGCATGCGGTCATATTCCGCACTGAGATATTTTCCCTGATTCAACCCGCTCGTGCTGCGAAAGAGCTCGAGGAATGTATTGGGGTCGACGTAGTCCCCGATCCATCCGGCTCGTGCCGTCTGGAAACTCCCTGTCTCGCGAGATTTGGTGTAGACTTTCCACTCTTCATTCCGAAGCGTTACATCAATACCAAGATTCGTTTTCCACATGTTTTGAATCGCCTGAGCGACGAGCTTGTGCTCGTCGGTCGTGTTGTAGAGGATTTCAAACATGAGCGGTTTCCCACCTGGTCCGTATCCTGCCTCTTTGAGAAGCTGACGCGCCTTCTCAGGGTCATAAGAAAATCCGGGTGGCGGCGTATACCCCGGAAGCCCCGGCGGGGTGTAATTTGGTGTGGGGATGTCACCCTTGCGCAGGATTTTTTCGGTAATCACGTTGCGATCAATGGCGTAATTGAGTGCCTTGCGTACACGGACGTCATCGAGAGGTGGAACCTTGAAGTTCAGATAGTAGTACATGCTGAGGAGGTACGGACCCTTGACCATATCGGGTCGTGTCTGGAGTTCAGGAATCTTGACGGCTGGTAACTCGAAGACGGTGTCGAGTTGGTTTGAATCATACATCTTGAGGGCCGTCTCATAATCAGGAACCGGCAGAAATTTTACCTGTTCCAGTTTTACATTTTTTGCATCCCAGTATTTCGGATTTTTGGTGAGCACGATCTCCTTGTGTTCCACGTGTGTTGTCAGATTGAAGGGACCATTCGTGACAATGTTTTCCGGACGGATCCACAGGTCGCCGAATTTTTCGACGACATCCTTTCGGATGGGGGCAAACACAGGCATCGTGGTGAGTTGAAGAAAGTAGCCCGCCGGATTTTCCAGGGTCACCTGAAGGGTTTGGGGATTTAAGGCCTTGACACCAACGTGTGAGAAATCAGCGATCTTGCCCGTGTTGTATTCTTCCGCGTTCTTGATGGCATAGAGCTGCCATGCCGATTTACTTGCCGTTGCGGGGTTCAATACTCGCTGCCATCCGTACACAAAATCGGTCGCCGTGATTGGTTTTCCATCAGACCACACGATGCCCGGGCGGAGTTTGAACGTGTAGGTTTTGCCATCAGGCGAGATTGTCCAGGCTTGAGCCATGGCCGGTTCTGCTTCAAGCGTCTTCGGATTACTACGCGTGAGTCCCTCAAAAATGTTCATCAGGATATTGTGCCCCGGGATGTCGGTGTAGCGATTCGGATCGAGCGTTTCCGGTTCATCTCTTCCATGCAGCGTGAGGGCTTGTGGCGCAGCCAGCGCAGTTGAGGAAAGGAGTGTTGCAAGTGCGAGAAGGGTGAAGAACGTGCGTTTCATGGAATCCTCCTGAAATTTTTGTGAACCCCGCGTCTAGCGGAACCCTCTTTTCGTTGCAAGGTGTTCTTTTAACTTCTTGATTCTTCAATACGTTCACTCTATTTTCCTCCTCATGCCGAATCGAGCCGATACAGCGCGGGAGCAAGAGATCCTCGAAAAGGCCCTGCGTCTTTTGATCAAGGAATTAACGCCCAAACGTGTCTATCTCTTTGGTTCGAGGGCCAAAAACAAGGCCCTGACCAACTCCGACTTTGACTTTGCCCTTGATTGCGAGCCACCCGACATGGCAACCAGGCGCGTCATGAAGGAGAAGCTGGAAGACATTGCCGGTTTGTACACGGTTGACGTTGTTTTTTTATCGGAAGTTGAACCGGGATTTCGGGATCTTGTCGTTCAGACAGGAAAGGTTCTCTATGAGCAGAAATGAAGCGCTCTATTCCCTGGGTCAGTTCGAGAAGGCCCTGCAACGTTTGCGTGAGGCCATAACGCAGGCGCAAGACGGTGATCCCTTGAAGCAAGATGGCGCCATCCAGCGGTTTGAATTCACGTTTGAACTGATGTGGAAGACGCTCAAGGTCTACTTTGAATATTTGGGCAAGCGCATCGCCAATCCGCGGGATACGTTCAAGGAAGCCTTCCGCCAGCAGCTCTTCTCCGACGAGAAGGTCTTTCTCGATATGCTCGATGATCGCAATACAAGTACGCACGCCTACGATTTTGAGACCACACGAAAGATCTTTGGCCACATCCAAACGAGTTATCTCGTGGCGATGGAGTTGCTCGTGAAGGAAATCCAGCGGAAATTGTGACACGATCTACCTCCCCTTACCCCTCCTTACAATGGAGGGGACATAGCTTTTCATTGACGAAACTCCTCATTTTCCCTAGTGAATTTGGTCCCTTATGGGTTCTTACATTCTCAAGCGTCTTGCCGGTGCGTTCTTCGTCCTGCTCACGATCGTGACGCTCTGTTTTTTTATGATCCGCATCGCCCCCGGTGGCCCATTCGACGAAGAAAAGGCCATCCCGCCGGACATCCTGCGCAACATCGAAAAAAAATACCACATGGACGAGCCGATGGTTCAGCAATATTGGCGCTATGTCTCTGGCGTCTTTTTTCACTTCGATCTTGGTCCTTCGTATAAATACCCGAGCCGCAGCGTGAATGAATTTATTGTGGCTGGGCTCCCGGTAACGCTGCAGCTTGGGTTCAATGCGCTCTGCGTGGCGATCTTCATTGGCGTCGGCACGGGGCTCATTGCGGCCCTTCGGCAAAACTCGCGCTGGGATTATACCGCGATGGCGATGGCGATGATCGGGGTATCGATTCCGAGTTTTGTGATGGCGCCCCTCATGCAGCTCTTTTTTGGACTGTATCTCGGTTGGTTTCCCGTCGCCGGCTGGGATCGCTTTTCCCACATGGTGCTTCCGTCCGTGGCGCTGGGCTTTCTCTACGCGGCCTATGTGGCGCGCCTCACACGTGGCGGGATGTTGGAAGTCACGCGTCAGGATTACGTGCGCACCGC